>WGDQ01001003.1 GCA_015493185.1 Planctomycetaceae bacterium | reverse complement strand
TTTGTCAGCTCCATGTGGGTCGAGCAGCAAGCGATTCACGAAGAACTGCCGCCTACAACCGAAATCGCCGATCAACAGCAACAGGCCATCGAAGCCTCACAAGGCCCACAGAAGATCGAGCCGATTCGTAATCGCACAGCACGCGTTGGTCGCAATACGCCGTGCCCCTGCGGTAGCGGCAAGAAGTTCAAAAACTGCTGCATGCGCAAAGGCGGCGGCCTTCCAGCGGCCTGAGCATCGAACAAACAGCCGGTTTGAGCCACCCCGGGGCTCGATACATCAGGGCACTTGATGCCGCGGTGAATTGGTTCTCGCTGGCAAATGCGCACATGCCCGCGCAGTTTGTCACGTGGCGGATGGCCCATGCTGGCTCGCAACCTGCAAGCGCCGGTTCACAGCGTACCAGCCTGCGCCGCGGGCCCGGCCGAAGCAGTGGCCGCAACAGCGGATGCTTGCCGCTACGGTCGGACGAACAATATCAGGCCCGTAGGCTCCCATAACACACCGGCCAGAGGTTGCCTTTCAGCAGCAAGACGGCATTTCAGAAACGACGATATTTCAGAAACACTTCGGGAAAAGGAGGCCCGATGCCCTGGTTGCTCAACGTCGTTTACCTGTTGTTGCTGGCCGTGCTTTCGCCATGGTTGTTGTACCAGGCGATCAGCAAGGGAAAGTATCGCGAAGGCTGGTCGGCCAAGCTGTGGGGAAGCGTGCCGGCCCGACCCCAGGACGATCGAGCACCCTGCCTTTGGTTTCATGCGGTCAGTGTGGGCGAGGTCAACCTGCTCGAGCCTGTGCTTGCGGCGCTGTCGGCCGCACGGCCCGATTGGCGGTGCGTGATTTCCACAACCACGCACACCGGGTTTGCGCTCGCGCGAACCAAGTATGCCGACCACGTGGTGTTCTATTGTCCGCTCGATTTCAGTTGGGCCACGCGGCGGGCAATGCGGCGGATGCGTCCTGACTTGCTCGTGCTCACCGAATTGGAATTGTGGCCCAATCTGATTGGCGCCGCGCGGCGGCAGGGAGCCAAGGTTGCCGTGATCAACGGTCGGCTCAGCCAACGTAGCTTTCGCGGTTACCGGAAGATCATAAAGTTTTACGCGGGCTTGCTCCGGCAAGTCGATTGGTTCGGCGTGCAGAACGACACGTACGCTGAGCGGTTTCGCCAACTTGGCGTCGAGTCTGGCCGAATCGAAGTAACCGGCTCGATCAAATACGATGGCGCGGTCACGGATCGCCACAATCCGACCACGCAGCGGTTGGCACGTTTGGCCGGTTTCGCAGACGATGACGTCGTGTTTCTGGCCGGTAGCACACAGTGGCCTGAAGAGTGGCTGGCCCTGCAAACCTATCAGGCCCTTGCCCCCAATCACCCGCGTTTGCGGCTGGTGATCGTTCCCCGACATCCCGAACGATTCGACGCCGTTGAGCGGTTACTTGATCAGTCGGGCGTGGTTTATCAGCGTCGTTCGCAGCTCGAGCGCAGTGGCGCCGACCCTGCCGCACGGGTGCTGCTGGTCGACACGGTGGGCGAACTGCGCGGCTGGTGGGGAACGGCCCATGTGGCCTTCGTGGGGGGCAGCATGGGCGATCGGGGCGGACAGAACATGATCGAACCGGCGGCCTATGGAGCGGCCGTCTGCTTCGGTCCCAACACGCGCAACTTCCGCGACATCGTCGAGGCACTGCTTCGGTCCAACGCCGCGATGGTCGTGCGCAACGGCGAAGAATTAACCAACTTTGTGCGTCGCTGTCTTGAGCAACCCGAGGAAGCGGCTTCGATGGGCCAGCGAGCCCAGCAGCATGTGCTTGCGCAGCTCGGTGCCGCCCGCCGCACGGCACGACGACTTGCTGAGTTGCTTACCCCCGACGAGCAGAGGACGCCGACGCCGGCCCCGCATCGTCTCACTGCTCCGACCACAGAAGGCAAACAGCCATCGTCACCGTCTCGCTTCACGCGATCATCGTTTCTATAACATCTTTCGTTCCGGCCCACTGTGCACAGTGAACACGCCCTATAGCGTTGCTGACTTTTTGCCAGACGATCCAGCCCTACGTCGGTGTCCCCCGGCACGCATTCATGCCCCGGTTACCCCAC
>WGDQ01001002.1 GCA_015493185.1 Planctomycetaceae bacterium | reverse complement strand
GCTATACGTCGAACGCTGAAGCGGGAAAAGAACACTTCTAAAGCGGTTTGCCGGCCGGTCGGGCAGCCTCTCCTTTTTCGCGCTTTCCTTTTTCGCGTCGTGCGCGGCGGCCGTGCTGCGGGCGGGCTCGCGGTGTCGAAAGCAGGATAAAAACGGGCCCGCGACAGAGCGGCCAATCAGCCGGCAAGCGACGACGGAAATATCAGTCGACTTCTTTGCTTTAGTCCGTCATACTGCGGGCAACAAAGCATGAGGCAACGTGCGGTGGTTCGCTTGCGGCCCGAATGCGTAAGCCGGCCGAGTGGCACGGTCGCACGCCCGCCAGGATCTCCTCTTCTTCTTTCTGTCCCAGGAAGGATCGATTCATGATGGTCGCTATGTCGCTTGTATGGGTACTGATGGTGCTCGCGAGTCTTGCCTCGTTGGTTTGTTTCATCATGGTGTTGGTGAAAATGTTTCAACGTGGCGATACGACAATCGGAATCGTTTCCTTGGTGCTCGCCATTTGCTCGGGCATCGGTGTGCTGATCGCTTTCGTGTACGGGTGGATCAACGCCTCGCGTTTGGAGATTCGCAACGTGATGATCGTTTGGACAATCTCCATTGTGGCCTCGGTGCTGCTGACCGGCGCGGCAATGGGCATTGCCATGATGCAGATGCCCCACGAGATGCAAGAGATGCACCGCATGGGAGAACCCGGTCGGTTCGAGCCGGCCGAACCGCCCGAGTTTCGTCTGCGGCTGCCCTCGCTGCGTTAGGGCCACCTATTGCGCGGTGGCAGTATCCATTCGACAGCGGTGAAGCCCGTCTTTTTTTCAGAAGGTGGCCTTCAAAGACTAATTCCGGCTTCGATCGCAAGCAGGGCAGCCTTCGGTCTGCGGGCAGCGGTTGCCATTCACTCGGGCAGCAGCGGGCCACCTTCGGGCAGCATGTGGGCCAATGGGCAGCCTTCGCACTTGGGCGTGCGCCGACAGTGGGCGTTGCCCACGCGAACCAACAGCGCGTGGAACTCATTGTAGAGCGGCACGTCGGTGGGTAGTTCGTCGTGAAAGAACTGCTGAATGCGGTGGTAGTCGGCTTCGGGCTCGATCAACCCATGGCGCGAGAGCACGCGGTGCGTGTAGGTATCGACCACAAAGGTGGGTTTCTCGGCGGCGTAGAGCAGAATCGAATCGGCCGTCTCGGGGCCGATACCGTTGACCGATAGCAATTGTTCGCGCAGCGTGGGCAGGTCGACGGCGAACATCGCATCGAGCGAGCCGTCGTAGCGCTCGACGATGAGCGACAGCAGATTGCGCAGGCGGCGGGCCTTCAGTCGAAAGTAGCCCGCCGGGCGAATCAGCTCGGCAAGCTCCTCGACATCGAGTTCGTACAGCGAAAGCGGATCGAGCAGTTCGGCCTGCCGCAGGTTTTCGATCGCGCGGGCCACGTTTTTCCAGCTCGTGTTTTGGGTGAGCACCGCGCCCACCATCACCTCGAAAGGCGACTCGCCCGGCCACCATTGTTGTGGGCCGAAGTGTTCGTACAACTGCTCGTATAGTTGATGCAAGGGTTTGCTCACGGTCGACCGATCTGCACTCCAAAGAAAAAGAAACTTCGCGAACTTGAACGCCGTGCGCGGAGGACCGCATGCCCAACAGCGGGCCGGCGCACTGCAAACCATTCTATGCAATGACTGGCAACCCGCAGCGCCGCTGCTTGTGCGCCACGCGGCGCCCCGTAATCGCCTGGGCTGAAAAACGATTTGCGGCACAGCGCACGTTTTGTGCACATGGTGCCGGCCGACGAGCAGAGGCGCAATGCTTGCCGGCACGTGAGCGGTTGCCACGCGGTGGGCGAATGGACGAAAGCATGAACGTGGCGATCGAGCGGCGCCATGCTTTGCGCGATCGGACTGACCGGCACGAGCAGAAGAAACGCCGGGGAGATGGGCCGGCGCTTCGGACAACCGCGGCTTCAGGAGTTTGCTCGCAGAAGACACCTTCTCGGTTGACGACCGCGGGGGGCCGCCGCCAAATGTGGTCGCAGCGTTGGTGGGGCCGTGGCGCGTCGCGCGATGGTGGGGAACAGATAACCTTGGCCGGCGCGGCGTGCAAAGCTCAAGCCGGCACGGGCGGGCAATCGAAGTTAAGCGAGGGATCGCCGCATCGGCAGCGTTCGGCACGCGGCGAGGGGGCAGCCTGCCAAACGCGGCAACATTCGGCCGCCGGCACCCGTTCGTGGCAACCGGGGGGCGGCATTTGGTGGGCCGTGATCTTTTTCGCAAAAAGAGGCGACAACCTTGCGCATCGTGCTCGACGAGCAACGAACCAACGTTTCTTGGAACCAACGCCTGCGACGCTGCGTCGCAGGGGCGAGCCAAAACGCCGGTTTTGCCGCGTATTTGGCGGCACAATACTGGCGGCTGTCGCGGCGACCGCTGGTGAGCCTGGCCTTCATTCTACCGCTCGTGCTTTTGTACGAATCGGGCAGTTGGCTGGCCCAGGAACATCTGCCGCGCAATGGCGCCGAGGTCTGGATGCGTTCGGCACTGGCCAGCGTGGGCCTGCGGCACTGGCTGGTGTTGCCGCTGTTGGCCGTGCTGATTCTGGCCGCATGGCATCGCATTTCGCGGCGACCATGGAAGCTTTCGGGCGCGCTGTTGGGCGGCATGGCCATCGAGTGCGGCACATGGGCCGTGTTGCTGCTGTTGGTGGCCCAATCGACCACCTTGCGAATTGATCGCCAAATGCGACACCCGACGGTTACGGCCACCGGTGCGCCCACCGCGCTCGACGAGCTTGGGGCCCTGGAACGCCTGGCCGCGCTGGCCGGCGCGGGCGTGTACGAAGAGATGCTGTTTCGACTGGTCATGTTGCCCCTGGCAATGCTGGCCGTGCTGCGGCTCAGCGGTTCGCTGGCGATCAGTCGCGCGGCGGCTGTTGCGGTTAGCAGTTTGGTGTTTGCCGCGGCGCATCAGTGGGGTGGCGGTTACGAGACCTTTTTCGTATCGGAATTTCTCTTCCGAACGCTGGCCGGCATGATGCTGGCCCTACTTTTCTTGCGGCGCGGCTTCGGCATCGCGGCGGGCACGCATGCCATGTACGACATACTGGCCAGTTCTCTCTGAACAACCTTGTCAGCCGTGCGCCGTGGCGAGGCAACGTTGCGAACTCGGCCGCCGCACCCCGTTGTGTGGGACAAGCCGGCAGCCCGTTGTCAAGAGCGAATTGAAGCGTTTGCCGCGAGTTGTTTTTCGGTGGCAAAGCCCTCTTTGAGCCGGCGTTCGCATCGACCTATAATGACCAGACGTCGCGAGCAACAAATCGGCTCGTCCGCTTCGCACCCTGTCGAGGCTCGCGGCGGTTCGGCGTTCTGCCGAGGTCACATCGCCAGTTGTCGGCCGAGGTCTTTGTTGCCCGACCGGGCGTGAACCGGTGGGCGAAAAAGCGGCTCGGCGCGACGAATTTGTCCCCTTTCGGTTTGTTTCATTTCAATCAAACCTTTCCATACCCCAATAAGGCGCGAGAGGATTATCGCCGTGCTTTCCGTCCGACCCAAAGTCGCTGAGTTGGTGTTCCAACTTTATGGTCGCGCGCTGCATCCGGAACTGTTTCAGGTTTATAGTTCTCGCAAAATCAGCCGTGGAGATTACGAGGCGGAAATCAAAATCACCAGCGCCGGCCACGTGATTAGTTGGCACTACGGGAACAGGACGCTAACCGAAGTGGCCACCGCGGCCCATCATCCGCTGCCCGATCGGCGGCGATTGATGCGTTATGCCTTGCGGGGCCAACGCAGCGATCGGTTGCGCTGCCGCGGGGGCGTGGTTTACGAAATGAACTTTCAGCTCGAACCGGTCGATCCGGAAATCTTCTGGGCGTTTCAACAAGAACTGATGCTCGACGGCGAAAAACGCGGCCTGCTGCAACAGTTCGAATCGAGCGGTCGGATGGCCCTAGGGGCGATCAGCTACATCAACGTCGAAACGCGGGCGCGAAGCATGTTTGTGCAGGCGTTTCACACCTTCCCCGACGATCACGCCATCGTGAAGACGCAGTCGCACTTCGAACTGCCGTGAACGGGTCGCCGCCGTGAACGCGAGTGGCGGCCTGCATCGCACACTGCCGTGAACCCAACGCCCGATCGGACGGCCCATCTCTTGCGACGGCCTATCTCTCGCCCCCCCTACTTTTGTCCGCACGGCGTTTTGACCTGCGCGCTTCGGCGGTCTGAGAAGGTGTCTTCCAAGAATGCCCCTGCCCCCCGAGGAATCGGCATTGCCGCAAACGCGTAATGGGTGCCGATTGCGAATCTAAATTGCGAACGCGATGGTGAAGCCGAGTGCAAGCGCAATCGGCGGGCGCGGAGTGGGGGAATTCCACGTCGCTAGATTGAGGAAGCGGCCCACATCGGCGATTTCCGCGACTTGTGGATCGTGCGGAAGCAACGTCTGGAATTATTCGGCCGCTTGCCTGACGCCGGTCGTTCGCCGCTGTTGGTGCGGGCCTTGGAGGAGATAGACGATTACGACCTGTACGACGTGCTGGCCGACCTAGGCTACGGGCTGGAGCCGAAAACCCGCAT
>WGDQ01001001.1 GCA_015493185.1 Planctomycetaceae bacterium | reverse complement strand
GTGCTAGACGCTGGTCCGACGGTGGGGGCTATCGCCGCGGAAGGCCGGCTTCTAGACCATCAGGGGCATCGCTTGGCCGGCTTTCGGCAGGTCACACGGGTCGAACGTGGTAGTCCTGTGATCTGGATCGATATTGAGCTGAAGATTGACGAACCACCCGGGCAAGATCCTTGGGAGTCTTACTATGCCGCACGGCTGGCCTGGGCCGACGCGGGCGCTGAGTTGCGGCGGAGTTTGCATGGCGTGAGCGTGCCGACCGAAGCCGCCCGGATCGAGGCTCCTTGGTTTCTTGAGATTCGCAGTGTCGACTCGAATATAGCCTTGCTGACCGGCGGGTTGCCGTACCATCGCCGCGTCGATCTGCGCAAACTCGACACGATTCTGGTCGCGGGAAACGAACGCCGACGTCGTTTTCGCTTGGGGATTGGCATGGATGCTGGAAGTGTCGCGTCCCGAGCGTTGGATTTTCTGAGCCCGTTTGTCCTGGTACAAGGCATGCCGCAGCCCGGTGGAGAGGGGCGCGGTTGGCTGTTCCACATCGACAAGCGCAATGTCGTCGCTACGCATTGGCAGCCCGTGATACACGAAAACCAGGTTGTAGGATGCCGCATGCGATTGCTAGAAACAGCGGGGCGGGCATGCCGGGTGGCGATCCGATCGTTTCTGCCGCTAACTGAAGCACGCCAGGTCGATTTTCTCGGCCGCACTCTGGCCGAATTGCCCCGGCAGCAGGAGACCACGACGGTCGAGCTGACCAATTACGAATGGGCTGAGATTCAGTTGCGTTTCGCTCCTTGATGTTGCGTCTTGGGCGGGCGTTGGCTGTGGGAATCACCACGCACCTTTGGAATGCCGCATGATCATCACGATCGACGGACCAGCCGGGGCGGGCAAATCATCGGTTGCCCGACGATTGGCTCAACGGCTGGGCTTTTATTTTTTAGACACGGGCGCCATGTACCGGGCGGTTGCCCTGGCTGCCTTGCGGAGAGGTATCGATGTCTCGCAACCGGATCGTCTGGCGGCACTGGTCGACAAGCTGGATATCCGCGTCGACGGCGACCGCGTATTGCTCGACGGAGAAGACGTCGGTCAGGCGATTCGTACCAGTGAGGTCACCGCATTGGTTTCGGCCGTGGCCGATCATCCCCGGGTGCGTCAGCGGCTGGTTCAGCTACAGCGTCAAGCGGCCGAAGGGCGCAACATTGTCACCGAGGGGCGCGACCAAGGAACCGTGGTTTTTCCCGATGCCGATCTGAAGATTTTTCTGACAGCCAGCCCCGAAGTGCGGGCTCGGCGACGGCAGGCGGAACTGTTGGCCCGCGGCGAATCGATCGAACTCGACGAACTGTTGCAACAGATCAAGGAACGGGACCGGCGAGACCAGAACCGGCAGGTGGGGCCGCTGCGCAAGGCCGACGACGCTGTGGAGATCAACACCGACAGCCTCTCACTCGATGAGGTTGTTGACCGAATCGAGGCCCTGGTTCACGAGAAAGAGCGATCCATCGGCCATCTCGATACGTAATGGGCTTGTACAGAAGGCTCTAATCAAACCAGGGCCGGACCACCCTTCTGCGGTGCCCTGCTTTGCGCCGTGTGGCCAATTGATTGATTGACTGATTGAGGCGTCGGCTTTGCCGTTGAAGGTTTTGCTTGTTGGGCTTGGGCTCAAATGCTATCTGGCAAATGCTTAAGCCGGAGCACTTCGATGGCAAATCAGCGAGTTGGAAACGAACCTTTTGTTTTCCCTCGTCGTATGCAGAGCAGCGGGCCCGAGGCTGTGCAGCTTTTTGCTTGTTGCCTTGCCCATGATGAGCCACGCGTGATACGTGCTCGGCGGCACCAAAGCTGATTGAACGGCTTTTATCGCTTGCTTTCAGGTGGTTTTTTTCCGGCGCCGTTCGATCCAGTTGGTTTCACCGTTGGGGGGGTGCCTTTGTTGCCTCTGTCAGGGCGCGAGGGCGCCGTGAAATGAAATCGGATGCCGTGGAATCGGACTGCCTGGTCC
>WGDQ01001000.1 GCA_015493185.1 Planctomycetaceae bacterium | reverse complement strand
CATCGGGGTTGAACGAAATTTGCCGCAGGCTCGTGACCTTGCCCCCCTTGTGCTTCGAAACGGGAATCAGATCCATGCCGCAAATCGGGCATTTGCCCGGCTTGGGCTGTTGGATCTGTGGGTGCATGGAGCAGGTCCAGACCGTGGGTTCGGCCTCGGCTGAGGTGGAGGAAGCTGGCGTAGCCTCGACGCCGCCCCCCTTCCCGCCTCCGCGCAAAGCGTAGCCGACAAAAACCAACACGATTGCTTGAGCCACGACAAGCAAAAGCCAGTGACGGGCCATCGCGTCTTTAAGACGATCGATATACGAGCGAACTTGCATCGCGGTCTCTCCGCGTGGAAACGAACTGATCGATTGTATTGTTGATTGCTGTCGCTGAATGCAACGCAACGTGCTTGGTCGAGATCTCGCGTTTTCTCACCGCAGCAGCGGTCCTTTAAAGCGACTTTTTGGCACTGCGCGTTCGTATTGTGCCGGTATCGGTATGGCGTGCGAGGTCACTTTCCCATTGCATAGGAGCGTGTTCATAGGAGTGGTGGATCCGTCGCATACGTTTTCAACGATTCCGTTTGGCCACGGGCATCACCGCCGCGATCTCGCCGTTGCCGTTTTTTGTCGGTCTCCGAGACGTGGCCCGTCCTTAGGGCATCGAACGACCAACGCTTGACCGTTTCAAACAAGCTGCGTTCAGAGCGCACCAGCGGTGAACACAACAAAGGTGCCGGACGAAGGCGAGTCGCGGACGCCGTTGATTGCGGCGCGACCGATGCATCATGAATCGCGCGCAATGCGATCGAAAAGAATCAGAGCGTTAACCGTGCCAGAAGGACACAACGCTCTTGTGCCCGCGAGCAATAGAAGAGAGTCAAAGAAGTACCGAGCGGGACGATACCAGGCACATCAGGGGCGGATGAGTCAAGCGACCCGTAACCGGTTGAAGCCAGCAGCTCGGCGCCAGAGCGCACTTCTCGTCCCGGTGGATGGACAGGCTCTTGGGGCTTTTGGGGACTAGTGCAGGCCCGACACTCGCCTCCCTGATTGCAACAACACGAGGATGCAATCGTCTCGTCCGCAGCAAGCCGCACAGGCAGATCCTTGCTGGCCGCGCCCGGCGACGTAGAAGCAGATGTTGCCGACGCTCGCGTGCAACAAGTCGGTCGTGGAGACCGGCGCGACGTCCCTACTCGTGCCACGCCCTCAGCGGAATCGCCCTCTGCGCCGTGCTCGTGGGCCAGGCGGTGCGTAGCACGAGGTTGGGCGCAGGCAGCGCTGCATTTCCATTGGGCCAATGGGGCCAGGGGCAACCACGCCGCGGCGAGCCATAGCATGGAGCGGCCCAAGAAGTGCCGAGCGCAAACCACAAGCCGATGGCTGCTCACAGCGCGATGGCTCGTGTTTTTGGTTCGCCCCAGCATCATCTTGCAGGCTATCTGGTTACCTATTTTGCGCGAAAAGCAGGAGCCAGGAAAAAATGGAGCCCGTTTAACGGCTTGAGTAAAACACGGCGTGCCGTGAATCCCGGATTCTCTCGCAACTCCGCTGAACGTCAATGCGTACTCAAGTATTCCACTGCTAAGGGACGTCGTCAACCGTTTCAGTCGATTCCCCATTTTCCTCGGGCAGCGGTTGTGCGGCATCGGCGGGACGAATTGGCGGCACCTGTGTAGGCTGCTCGGCCGTTGCATGCTGAGTGTAGCAACTCGCAATCGGTGTGGGACAACCGTGATACGTCTGGTAGGGAAGCGGGGAACGGGCCTGATAGCAGTACGGTACGCGACCGCACGGATACCACCGGTAGGCCGGCGCGCAACCAGAGCATGTCAGAAGACACACCGTGGCTAAAACACGCCAGCAGGAGCGGGACTGCCAAACCATGACAAACTTCCTCGGGGGACGATTTTGGAGGGAAACGCGGGGGAATCTAGGGGGACGGATTCACCGGCGGGAGCGACTCGGGACGAGGCAGGTCGATGCGCTGCTGGCTCGTGTCCAATCCCATGCCCGGGGCTGCTGGCACCGTGGCCGAAGTTACCGGTCCGCCGAGCGTGCGCTCGAGCGTTGCCAATGTTTGCCGGAGCTGCGATTCAAAGCGATACAGCGTGAGCTGGAACCGTAGCAATCGTTGCCAACTGTCGAGCAGCGTAAGAAAGTCGAGTGTTCCAACCGTGTAACCGCTGAGCGATACGCGATACGTTTGATCCGCCTTGGGCACGATGTCTTGCGCGAAAAGCGTGACCAATTCTTGCTGACTGGTAGCCTGCGCGAAAAGA
Organism: Planctomycetaceae bacterium; assembly: GCA_015493185.1. Classification (GTDB taxonomy): domain Bacteria; phylum Planctomycetota; class Planctomycetia; order Pirellulales; family JAEUIK01; genus WGDQ01. The sequence continues at coordinate 1,436 of WGDQ01001000.1, read as the reverse complement.
TCTTTGATTTCCTCGGCCGTGCGATCGCGAAGAGAATCGTACTGGCGGGCACTGGCAACGCTTTGTGCTTCGGCTTCGCGAACCGCTGCATCCAAACGCTTGCGATAAATCGGTACGTTAACGTTCACGCCTAGCAACAGCGGATCGCGGCCATTGGATACGGGGCTGATCCCATGGTCGCCCGTAGCGATCCAGCTTGCGGCCAAAGTCGCATCGGGGAAATAGTTCAGGCGGGCCAGGTCGACACGGCGCCGATCGCGAACAATGGCCGCCAGTTGCGCGTGCAGTTCGGGACGCGCCGCGATGGCCTGGGCATATAGGGCCTCGATGTCTCGGGGCACCTGCTCGGGGGGCAAGCGGTCGACTGCCGCAACAGGAGTTTCAGGCGAAATGTGCAGCAAGCGGGCGAGTCGGGCCTGAGCGCTGTAGCGCTGTTGGCGAAGCCGCACAAGCTCGGCATCGAGATTCGACAGCTCGGTTTGCGCTCGTAGCACGTCGGCTTGCGTGCCACCGGTCCGATTTTTAGCCTCTGCCACGCGTTCCAAATGCAGGAGCAACTCGCGATCTTGGAGGTTGATGGCGATGGCTTGCTGAACGAAATAGAGTTCATAGTAGGCACGCTTGACCTGCTCGATAACCTCCAACTCCTTGGCGGCCAATTGTGCCCGTGCGATTTCCACTTCCGCTTCGGCAATAGCGGCCTGGCGTTCTAGCTTGCCGAACCATGGGAACTTTTGGCTGGCTGCCACCGTGAGCTGCTGCGCGCCGGCTGCGGTTTGCACTTCTTCGGGAAAGAAAGTCGTGCCGAGCGTGGGATCTTGCAGACTCGCCGCTTGAGGAACCCGATTGGCTTTGGCCTCAACAAGCTTGCGCGCCGCCTGGATCTCGGGATGTTGTGCCAGGGCATAGCGAATGTAATCTTCTACCGGGTGGGGGCCGGCCAGTTCAGGCACAACCGGCGGGGTGCTGCGGGCAACCGTGCCGGGGCTCGGTGGTCCGAGCGGCATCGAGCGGATGATTTCAGCATATTCCGGATCACGTATCGCACGCGATGCCCGGCAACCCCCGGCTGCCATGATGGCAACAAGCAGGAGGCAGAAGGATACAAGCCCCGAAGCACGGGTAGAAGAAGAGCACATCGTTTGCATGGTCGAGCCAGTTTCCGACTTGTGACATACCGCGAGCGCAAATGCGCGGCTGTCCGCCATTAGCGAACAGCGGCAAGAAACACCCTACCAGCCGTTGAAACATTCGTTCTGACTGCGAGCAGTGGAAATCGGTCAGCACAGCGTCGCACAAAGCTCCGACACATCGCCTTCGGCTCTATCGGAAATGCGTGCGGCTTACCTGCTTGGTCTGACCAGTTTTTCCCTCCTTCGCGTCGACGAAACAGTTTTTTTCAACGGACTGCCAGGCGTCGCATAGCAGGCTTATCT
>WGDQ01000999.1 GCA_015493185.1 Planctomycetaceae bacterium | reverse complement strand
GGGCCAATGCGATCAGGTTGAGCTCGAACGACGCGCGAAACACCTCGCTGGTCGTGTCGACCAGTGCGCCGCGCGATGACATGCCGGCATTGTTGACCAGTACGTCGAGCCGCCCGTGCCGCTGAATGGTAAAGCCAAGCAGTTCGTCGACATCGCCCGGGCGCGTGATGTCAGCCACCCGCGCCGCGACGTCGTAACCGCGTTGGACCAGTTCGGCTGCCGTTTTAGCAAGCTGCCCTTCGTGGCGGGCCGCGATGACGACGCGGGCGCCGGCTGCGCCGAATGCGGCGGCAATGGCGCGACCCAGCCCGCGGGAACCACCGGTTACAATCACAGACTTTCCATGCCACGGATTCATCGTTGAAAAACCGGCCAACAAAGGTGTGCCTTGGCGATCGAGCCCAGCCGATCGATAACCGCACGGCGGCCCGAAAACCGAATTTTCCCGAAGCCCGAAAAAGGCCGCCGCCAGCGCCGATTGCGGTAATCATCCCGCCTCACGCATCCGATGCTGCAGTTGGCGGCCCGTTGAAAAAACGCGGCTCCGATTGCGAGTGGTCACCGCTCAGGCCAATCTCGCCAGGTCTCAGCAGATGCTCTTCCCCCGCCTACGACCGGTCTGCTCGAACCAGCCGTTTTTTCCCACCCCTCCGCCGACGAAATAGTTCTTCAACAAGACGAACCAATTCTTCGACAGATTGCCCGTGCTGCGTCGCAGCCAGGAATTCGGAGGCTGCCTTTTGCTAGCCGTTTGTTCGGCAGGGCGATCGGGAATAGAGACTCGCCGCTTTTAGCTATGACAAGAGCGTTACACGTGGATCGAATACGGCTCGCGCTGTGTGCGCGAAATCATGCTGCTGGCTTCGCTATCGCCGATGAAATCTTCTTTCTCGGCATCCCAGCGAAGTTTGCGGCCCAAACGCAGTGAGATATTTGCCAGGTGACAGGCACTGACGGTTCGATGGTGGGCTGCGACGTTTGAGACCGGAGTTTGCCGCGAACGAATGCAATCGAAAAAGTTGCCCATGTGGTTGCTGCTACGATAGAGCTTCACCTTGGCACCCGGAAGTTCGATGTCGCGCAACTCGCTGATCGCCGATTTGCCAAGCTCGGCCACGAGATCCTCGACAGGCTTTCCGGAAATGCGGCGCCGATTGACGAACAAGCGGCCCGCGTCGCCTTCGAATAAAACGCCGTTGTCGCCGATATTGACATGCACGTGCACGTCGCCAGGGTATTGCATGTCGACCGTAAAGTATTTCGGTGTGTTGTAGCCGTTGGGAATGTTCGGCAACTTGCCGTGAGCGTCGATGGTCAAGGGGCCCCGATCTTCAACGCCCAGTCCCCAGTGGCAGATGTCCATGTGGTGAGCCCCCCAGTCGGTCATCACGCCGCCGCTGTACTCGTACCACCAGCGAAACGTGTGATGACAACGCTCGGGGCAGTAATCGACCTTGGGCGCCTGCCCCAGCCAATAGTCCCAGTTCAACCCTTCCGGAACGGGTTGCGTGGGAAAGGGTCCACCTTCAAGCGTCGATTCGGGCAGCGTCACCGTTACTTTGCGCACACGGCCAATACGACCGTTGCGCACCATTTCGCAGGCCAACCGAAATCGCCAGTCGCTGCGCTGCTGCGTGCCCACCTGAAAAACACGCCCTGTTTCCTTCAGCACCTTCAGAATTTGTTGCCCTTCGCGAATGGTGAGCGTCAGCGGCTTTTCGCAGTAAACGTCTTTACCGGCTTTCATGGCAGCAATGGCAATGGCGGTGTGCCAGTGATCCGGCGTGCCGATGGTTACGGCCTCGATGTCGTTGCGATCGAGCAGCTTGCGGTAGTCGTCGTAGATTTCCGCCTTGCCGCCGAAACGTGCGCGAGCCGCTTCGGCATGTTTGCGGTCGGCATCGCACACGGCCACCAGATCGCCGAACGCACGTGCCTGTCCGGCGATGGTCGTGCCACGACCACCAACCCCGATGGCCCCGATGATCGGACGGTCGTTTTTTGCCCGATAATTCGCGGCCTTCGCTGTCTGCACGCCGACAAACCAGTGGGGAGCCAAGCAGCCGGCGAAGACGCCAGCCGAAGTCTTCAAGAAACGACGGCGTTCTGTAATACGCGCTGACATCGCAACACTCCTCAGCGGTTAAACGTCTTGGATGGATGGAGATGGATGGAATTCTATGGGGTATGCGAGAAGCCGCTGAACGGCACGTTTCGCCGTTCTCGCCGACGATAGGCTGCATGACACAAGGCGCATCGGTGGAACGCAGGTGCATCATGACCAAGCCACTGCGAACGGCCGCACAGGCCGGCTGACTATGGGTTTGGAACGCGGGAGGCATCAGCCGCTTTGCCGCACACCGTGGCAAAGCATCGTGGCTTCGATACCGGTGGACGGAAGCCCGATAACCGGTCTCACGGAACCAGTGTAATCATTCACCATCGCTCTGGCCAAACCGGCAAGGCTCACTCGCCCCTTCTGAGTTGCGGCCACCGGCAATACGATCGGGCGCCCGCGCTGCCACAGCATGACGCCCTCAAGCCACCGCCACGGCAGAATCGGGCGGCACGCTCGTGGGGCGAAGCGATCGTTCTTGCCGCGCACGCGGTCGGTTTCGAACGAGCCGTCGTCGACGCAACAGGGATGGATGCAATAGACAACGATGTACGACAGGCATCCGAGAGCGCGGCAGATATCAGCACGTTGGCAAGCGGGGCGGGCATCGAATCGAAGGGCCCGGCTTGCGATGCGAACATGGACAGCTCGACGACCTCACGCGTCAGCTCGAAGCGGCTTCAGAGCAATTCTCCCAGACGTTTGAAGGGCGGCTTCTCGGTGTTCGTGTCGTCGAAAATGCGAGCGTCTTTCAATGTTTCGAAACCAACCCTAGTGAGGCGTGAATCGTGTAACCTTCCACTCCACGTTCAGGTCGGTGCCGGAAACAACTCGCCGATAGCGGCGAGGATAACCGTATTTTTTGTCGAACTCGGCCCGTAAGATGACGCGGCTTCCGGCCGGGGCACCAAACCCCTTGTCGGGCTGCTCGGCCGATCGCAAATCGCGTGCCAGTGTATCGAACTGACCCTCGACGCGCCAGTACTCCCAAGTGCGCCGCTGTCGGGGCGTGTGACCGTCTCGTGTCATGCGCACAACCTGATCGTCGCGAACCTCGATGAAGACCGTGCCCGGTTGCCGCCCTTGAATCACAAGCTCCATTTCGTAGCTGTCTGGGCCGTTCTTTTCCCAGAGGGCACGGGCCTGTTCCAAACGCTCAGGTGTTAGCGGCGGCATCGCATCGCGATACACGAGTGTGAGCACCACAAGCCAGATGCCGCCACCGATCACGGCGCCGAGAGTGAAGCCGAGCACCAGTCGCATGGCCGACCATTGTGGGACACGGTTCGACGACGATCGTTGAGCTTCAGCCGCGGCCGTCGACTCCTCTGGCTGAGAAGGCGGATTCATTCGTTGACCGGAGGGTGCCCCGGTCGGCTGATCTGCTTCGTGCGACATAAGACCCCATCTCTTTTCAGCAAGGAGCCACTTGGCGTTCTGTTTTCTGTGCGGCAGACGACACTTCAAATCGATGTGTCGAGGTATCGGGGGTATCAAAAAGAATATCGGAGTAAAAAAATGAACCGACGACAAAGACAATCAACGTAGGCGGAATTTCTCGGACCGTTGGCTCACGTCAAGATGCGCCGGACCACCGGGGCCGTAAACCCGCGTTTCTGGCCGCAAACTCGCGTTTGCCGCTCACTTACGAGACACCCCGAATCGGAGGCGCTGCGGAGCAGCTCCGTGGCCGCTGGGGCCATCGGCCGGCCCGATGGGAGTCCGCCCGGCTTCTCGGCACACCAGCATCGGCTGGCCTGCTGGCAGGCCGTTTTTTGGCATGGCGCGGCGCGGGCTGGGCTCGCTCTAGTCGGTGCAATCGTTCCAATTGCCACGAGTGGGCGTGGTTTGGCGCGCCCTCGGCCTCTGCTGGGGGGTATTGAGCACCGGAGCATGCCATGATTGTCAGCCGGGACAGTGTGGGCCGTCAAATGCCGCACGAGAACCGCATACCGGGTGGTTCGATGCTGGCCGGCACTGAGAAGCCTTTCGATTGGCTGACTCCAGGTCGTCCAGCGAGCCGAAGAGAACTAGAGAACTAAAGATCAGCGGAGCTTTTGCGGCTGTGGCAGGCCAGCAATCACCTTTTCGAACTGCGGTCATGCACGACACGCGAGCTTGGGGCAATTCAGTCATGGTACGGCGCAAACGAATACTTTTCGAGGTTCGGACCAAAATCGTCGCCACGGTAGGGCCAGCCTGTGCCGGCGAAGAAGGGCTCTTGAAGCTGGCTGAAGCCGGTGTCGACGTTTTCCGAATCAACACAGCACACGGCACTTCTCAAGAGCACGATGAAGCGTTCGATGCGATTCGTCGCGTGAGCCGGCGCATCGGGCGGCCTCTGGGCATTCTGGTCGATCTGGCAGGGCCGAAGATCCGCTTGGGCCAATTGCCCAACGACGAAGTGCACTTGCGAGAGGGCGAAATCGTGCGGTTCGTCCGCGGCGAAACGTCTTCCGACGAGCACACGCTCGTGACCAACTACCCGAAGCTGATCGACGAGCTCACCGTGGGCGATCGCATCATGCTGGCCGACGGCACGGCATCGTTGATCGTCGAATCGCTTGAGACCGACGCTGCCGTATGCCGCGTCGTTCAACCGGGCACGGTCCGCAGCCGACAAGGCGTGAATCTGCCGGGCGTCAAGATCAGCTTGCCATCAATGACCCCTGCGGATCAGAAATACGCCGCGTGGGCTGCCGACCGTGGGGCCGACTTCATCGGGCTCAGTTTCGTGCGCACAGCGGGCGACGTTCACACGCTTGCGGCTTTTCTGCACACACATCGCAATCCACCGGCCGTGATTGCGAAGATCGAAAAGCCCGAGGCCGTCGAACAGCTCGAGGCGATCGTGGACGCCGCTGATGGCCTGATGGTGGCCCGTGGCGACTTGGGAGTCGAAATCGACCCGGCCGAGGTGCCCGTTGTGCAAAAACGTATCATAGGCACGGCCCATCAGCACCAGAAACCCGTGATCACGGCCACGCAAATGCTGGATAGCATGCAGTGGAATCCACGCCCCACACGGGCCGAAACCACCGACGTGGCCAATGCGATTCTCGATGGTTCAGATGCCTGCATGCTTTCGGGAGAAACGGCGATCGGGCAATATCCGTGCGAGGCGGTGGAAATGATGGGCCGAATCGCCCGCGCCACCGAGCCGCTATTGGCAACCACGCGCCGGTTGGCCGAACCCGCGATTTTGCCCGAAGGGCTGAAGCCCGTGACGCACGCCGTGGTTCGAGCCGCCGGAGACCTTGCCCGAAACCTCGACGCCCGAATGATCATTGTGGCCAGCCGCACGGGCGCCACCGCCTTGGCACTTTCAAAACGCCGCAATCTTGTGCCCACCGTTGGCGTTAGCAGTTCGGAAGCGACGCTGAGGCGAATGTGCCTGATGTGGGGTGTGGTGCCGCTGGCCGGTGCGCCGATCGATCAGGCGGGCGAATTGCCGAAATTCATCGAGCAGTGGGGACGCGAACAAGGATTCGTGCAACCGGGCGACCGCCTGATTGTGCTCGAAGGCAGTGGCCTGTTGCCCAGCGGCCACAATCAGGTGCTCATTCACGAAGTGCCTTGAGCAGCGCGCAGCGAAAGGTGCTGCGGTATTGTTCGAAGCGGTGCCGCTTGCCATAGCTCGGACGAGCAGGGCAACAACTGCTCCGGCTACCAGGGAGCTTCGCTCGGTTTTTCCCGCAACGGCTGTTCGCGGC
>WGDQ01000998.1 GCA_015493185.1 Planctomycetaceae bacterium | reverse complement strand
CTCATCGCTGGCGGTGTTTATCCAGCTCGTAGCGGCGAATCTTGCGATCGAGCGTCGATCGTTCGATGCCCAAAATGTTCGCCGCCTGGCTCTTGTTCCAGCCGGTCTTTTTGAGCGTGGCCAAAATGTGCAGGCGTTCCCATTCGCTCAACGAAAACGGCGTGTACTCATCGCCGGTGGCCAGCGCCATCTCGGTCGTTTCGCCGGCGGTCGGCAGTTTCGAGAGCATCAGGTCGTCGTAGTCGATGCGATCGTGTCGCGCCAGCAGCACGGCCCGCTCCACCACGTTGCGCAGCTCGCGAACGTTGCCCGGCCAGCGGTAGTTGACCAGCCGATCCATGGCCCGCGGTGTAAACCCGCGGATTCGCCGGCCCGTCTCGCCCACGAACTTTTGCAGAAAGAAGTTGGCCAGTTCCGGAATATCGTCGGGACGTTTCCGCAGCGCGGGCACGACAATCTCGAACACATTCAGCCGAAAGTAAAGATCGCGGCGAAAGCGGCCCTCGGCAACGTCGCGTTCCAAATCGCGGTTCGTCGCGGCGATCACCCGCACGTCCACCGTTACCGGTTCGCTGCCGCCCACTCGCTCGAACGGATGCCCCTCCAACACGCGCAAAAACTTGGCCTGCGTCGCAGGGCTCATCTCGCCGATCTCGTCGAGCATGATCGTGCCCTTGTGGGCCGTTTCGAATTTGCCGATCTTCCGTTCCGTGGCGCCGGTGAACGCGCCCTTCTCGTGCCCGAAAAGCTCGCTCTCCAGCAGCGTTTCCGAAAGCGCCGCGCAGTTCAGGCAAACAAACGGGCCGTTGCGTCGCGGGCTGGAAAAATGCACCGCCCGGGCCACCAGCTCTTTGCCCACGCCGCTTTCGCCCCGAATCAGCACCGTGGCCTTGCTCGGTGCGGCGCGTCGGATGTCTTCGGCAATGCCGCGAATCGCCGCGCTGCTGCCCACAATTTCGCTCTCGGCACCCAACTGCTCGCGCAATATCAAGTTTTCGTCGCGCACGATTTGCAGGTTTTCCGACAGCTCCTCGCGTCGTGAAAGATTGTCGACCGCCACGGCCGCCGTATCGGCCACGGCCAAGGCGAATTCCAAATCGTCCGGGTCCAACACCGAGGCCGGATCGGTCGAATAAAGGTGCAGCAGCCCGAACACCTTCTTCTCGCGCCGAATCGGAGCGCATATCACGCTCGTGGCGTGAATTTCTCCCTGGCTGTCGCGCGTGCTGATTTTGCTGTCGCCCATCACATTGCGGGCCAGCACGGCTTCGCCCTCGCGCAACACGGTGGCCGCCAGAAATCGCGACACGCGGTGATAAGGCACTTCCGCATTGGCCCGCGAGGCGATCACCTGCAAATCGTCGGCCGAAGGTTCGCCCTCGAAATGCCGCGGCAACAACAACAGCCCGCCGGTATCGGCCCGCACGCGCTCGAACACGCCATCCAGCGCCACAGCGGCGGCGGTTTCCACATCGGGCGCCTGTGCCAAATCGAAGGCCAAACGACACAACAATACCGCCGCCCGACCGGCGCGGGTGATTTCGGTTTCTTCCTCATCACGACGCGGCCGCAAAAATCGGGTTTGTCCCTGGCGATGCGTGATCTTTGTCGGCGCGTGTTCGTTCTCGGTCAGCACGTTCGAATCGCCGACCGAGCCGCTCGATCCGTTATCGCCCGATGCCCCGGGCTCGCGGCGGCTGTCAGGAAAGGCCGTCGTCAAATCGTGCACAAAGGCAAGCTGCGAGTTGCCGATGCGAATCACGTCGCCAGGTGCCAGGGCATAATCTTGCCGAATGTACAATTCGCCCACGGCCGTGCCGTTGCGGCTATCCAGATCGCGCAGCGTCCACTGCCCGTCGCAAATGAAAAGCTCGGCATGGTGCCGACTACACCGCTCGTCTTTCAGCACCACCTGATTGGTCGGCGCGCGACCGATCGTGACCGACTGGCCAGGAACCAGCCGAAAAACGTCCGTCCACTTCGTGCCCTCACGAATGACTAGATAGGCAAGCATCAAAGAAAACGCGCATGCAAAAAAGAAATGGCCCCTGCGACGGCCTGCTTCACAACTGTTCCGCGGCGGGTGCTGCCGGGGCCTGCGCACTCCGCCGAAACGGCCCGCGGCCACCCCTCAAACCGCAAACCTTTTCCTACCACCACTTTAACGACTGATGGCATCTGCCCGCAAGTAAGACATCGGGCCGCCGAATTCCGCACCTTCCCGACACCCCCTTTCAGGCCTCGCTCCCGATTCTTCCAGGCACCCATTCGCCCCGCAGGCTGGGTTGCTCTCCTGGTGAGCGGGCTGGTGCCGAATTTGCTTGAGGGGTCGCACCACGGCACTTACTATGGAATGCGAACACCGTATCGTCTCGGCAGTTTGCCAAAGAACGTGCCATGCGTCGGCCCCCGGCCGGTACGTGGCAAAACGGGCCGGCCCAAACGGGCCGATCGCAAACCTACGGGACGAAGCGGTCGAGCTTTGGCCGACCGCCAAGCAGGAGGACTGACAGCCCCTCGCGACCGGACAGCGGTTTTTGTTTTTTTCCGCCGGGCGGCTCTCAGCGGCACGGTCGAAAAC
>WGDQ01000997.1 GCA_015493185.1 Planctomycetaceae bacterium | reverse complement strand
GTGATCGCAGAGGGGGGCATGCCATGCACCGAAAGGGGTTCAGGGCGAACGGACAGAACCTCTCATTCACCTCTTCATTGCGGAAAAACCGCTTGTCTCGGCTGTCCAGGCGCGTTTTGTCCGCTGGTTCTAAACTGTTTGGCAGCTATCGGTTGAGAAACAAAATGAGCCCCGACGGACCGGTGAGGTTCGCCGGGGCTCAGTGAGATAGCGAGATATCGAGGAAATTGCGGACCAGACCGCCGCGATGCACGCCGGCACGCAACCTTGCGGCACGGACCGAACCGTGCGGGTGCCTGCTGGCTGAGCGCGTTGGTGTTTCAGCCCGGTCGCTAGCGTTCGGGCAGGGTTTCGGGTTTGTACTCGTGATCGCGTTTGCGAAGCACTTTGGCCTCGACGATCTTCGAGGGCTTCGGGGCCTTGGGATCGCTGGGGTTGCGGCGTTGGAGCCGTTCGAGGACGTCGAAACCCTCGATGACACGGCCGAAAACCGTGTGCTTGCGATTCAGGTGCGGCGTGGGCCGGAAGGTGATGAAAAACTGCGACCCGCCCGTGTCTTTGCCGGCGTGGGCCATGCTGAGGCTGCCGCGGAAGTGGTCGCGTGCGTTTTCGTCGTAGCACTCGCAGGCGATCGTGTATCCGGGGCCGCCGGTGCCGTTGCCCAGCGGGTCGCCGCCTTGGGCCATGAAACCGCCGATCACACGGTGGAAGGGCAGACCGTTGTAGAAGCCTTTTTCGACGAGGCTGATGAAGTTGGCCACCGTGTTGGGGGCCTGATCTTCAAACAGCTCGATAACGATGTCGCCCTCGGTGGTTTTGAGCAGCACGCGAGGCAGGTCGTCGGCCTGGGCTTCGGCCTGGCGGAACTTTTGCTCGCGCTCCCACAGTTTTTGCTGCTCGTCGACCTGACCGTAGAGCGAACGACCCTGGGAATCGAGGGCGTCGGCCTTTTCGGCTTCCTGGAAATACTTTTTGGCCTCGGCAAAGTGATTGGTTGCGAAGGCGGCGATGCCGGCAAAGTTGTACACGGCCTTGTTGGGATAGTTGTGGTCGATCAGCAGTCGGGCCGCGCGGAGGGCGTCGTCGTACATATCGCGGCTCGTGTAGGTGCGAACCATCGAGGCCAGAAAGTCGGCCACGTCTTGGTTGCCGTTGGGGTTGGCGATGAAACGCGCCTCGGCGGCTCGGGCCACTTTGGGGGCAAGCTGCTCGCCTTTGGTGAGTAGTTCGTAAAACTCTTTTTCGAGGGCCGGCTTCTGGTCGTCTTTGGCCACCTGGTATTCGGTTTGGATCTCACGGAGCCGCGTGAGTATCTTTTTCCACTCGGCGAAGAGCTTGTCGAAATCGAGCGACTCGGCGGGTTCTGCCTTCTTCGAGGCATCGGCCGAGGATTCCTTGGTTTCGGCCGCCGGTTTTTCGGCTGATTCGGCGGGGGTGCTTTTGCCGTCGGTTGGCTTTTCTTCTTTCTTGGCGTCGTCCTTGGCAGTGTCGGCCGGTGTGGCCTTGTCGGTCGAGGTGTCGGCCTCGGGGGTGGCCGCCTTGTCGGAAGCGGCGGCCGCGGGCTTGTCGTTTTGAGCGATGTCGTCTTGTGCCTTGATGGCAGCGGGTGCAAAGAGACCTGCGGTGCCCAAGGCGACGATCAGCAATAAACAGCGAACGGACATGAGATCGTTTTCCTTACATCAAAGGGATGGCGATAGGTGAAAGGGGTGCGACAAAGTGAAAATGCGATCAAGGCAAAAGGCAAACGGCGTGCAGCGAAGGGGACGACAAAAACGCTGCACAGCCGATGTGCCACGAAAATGGTTCATCCAATGTGTTCACTCAATGTAATGTGCCGGTGCGATGGGGCACCAAATGTTTCTTTGTGCGGCGGATTGGGTGCGGCCGATCTTGTGGGGCATAGCTGAGTATTGCGGCGCGTTGGGAACGCAACGGCTGGCGTGTTGTCATGGTTGGGTGGGGGCAGTGGTTGTGTGGTGCGATGATTGGGGGCATTGCCATTGCTTGCCGTGCGAGTTGGTCGGCGCGAGCGGTGGTGCGTGGTCGGGCCGTGGTGGCTGCGGTACGATGCGTTGGTCGATCGGCGTTGCGGTGCCCCTCCGGGAAGCAAAGCCTGAACAAAAGCACGCGGGAAACGGCACCGGCGGCCAACCGGCCACAGCCGCGGGCGTTCGGCAGGCGTTTGTCTGGCGGGGGAAGCGGGCGGTTGGCAAACGCAAACACGTAGCATGGCAGCGGCGGGCGGGTGTTTCAAACCCCTGCTGAGGTGGTTTGCCGCTCGATGGCCTGATGGCGATGCTAGCGGCACTTGGCAAGCGAGAGGATTTCAAGGCGTGGCACGCAGGTCGAACTCGAAACGGCGGGGGCGCGGCGATCGCGGTGGCCGGAGGGCGTCGGCTCCCGCACCGGTGTTGCGCATCATCGGTGGGCAGATGCGGGGTCGCAAGTTGCTCTACAGCGGCGACCCGCGCACACGGCCGATGAAAGACCGTCTGCGGGAAGCCGTTTTTAATCTTCTGGGACCGGCGGTCAAGGGCACGCATGTGGTTGATCTGTTTGCGGGCACAGGGGCTTTGGCGTTCGAGGCATTGAGTCGCGGGGCGCTCAGCGCGACGCTGATCGAGCGGCATTTTCCGACCGTGGCCGTCATTGGCCAGAACGCAGCCGCCCTGGGCGTGCAAGATCGGGCCCGCGTGGTGGCCGCCGACACATTTGCCTGGGTGCGCGATTGCCTGGACGACGAGTTGCGGGCCGTACCGGGGCGACCGTGGCTGGTGTTCTGTTCGCCACCGTACGATTTCTACATCGAGCGGACGGCCGAGATGCTGGAACTGATTGCCCGGCTGATCGAGCGCGTGCCGCCGCGTAGTCTTTTTACGGTGGAGAGCGATCTGCGGTTCGACCCAAGGCGGCTGCCCCATGCCGAGGCGTGGGAGGTGCGGCAGTATCGGCCGGCGCAAATCGCGATTTACGAAAAACCAGAGGAGACGTCGCGCATCGCAGCCGAATCGGAGCAACTGGAGATGGAGGACAAGGCGTGATGGGCGGGCACGTGTCGCCGGGCACGCACGGCGGCTGGAATTCCCCCGAGAAACGGATTCTGGCGG
>WGDQ01000996.1 GCA_015493185.1 Planctomycetaceae bacterium | reverse complement strand
CGTTTCGTCCTTGCTTGTTGCCGCGGTCGGCTGATCGTCCAACCCTGCTAGCGAATTCACGGGGTCCGGCACGTTCGGCTTCTCAGCCAATTCTGGTGAGGTTGCTCCGGTTTCGCTGCCCGTGCGGGGCGTATCCGTGCTTGCCGACGGGGGCCGTTGAATGCTGGGCGTGTCATCGATCGTCAATCGCGACGGTTTCGGCCCGGCAGGGGCTGGCATGCGCACCGTCGACTGTTTCTTACGGACGGCCGGTCCGGGAGCTTCCGCCGCCGCAACGGGGGTGTGCTGGCTCACACCGCTGTTGTCCGACGTTGGGACAGCGGGCTGAGGCACGGTTGCCGGACTGTCGGCAGAGAGGTCGATGGGTGAGGTCTTTGGCGGTTTGTCAGCCGTCGGCCGCTGGATCTGCTGGTCGAGCGGTGCATCTGCCATTTCGGGGCTATCGAGCGGCATTTGTTCGGTAAGTGCCTCGGCGGCCGACTCGGCGAATACGTCCCACGGCCGCAGCGCGGCATCGGATTGACTCTGCTGCGATCCGGGCTGTTCGTCAAAACCCTCGATGCTCGCAATCCGTAGCGATGGCTCGTCTTGTTGAAACGAGGTCTGTACGATCTGCACTGTGGTGGCATAGCAGGCCAGCAAAACATGGACGAGCAACGACAGCACGACGCATTTGCGCAGAGGCTGAGCTTGCCCCCAACGTGTGCGCATCAGCAGCACGAGCAAGATGGTGATCGCGATCAACCCGGCCCACAACACCCACCAGACCAGCGAGGTTGCCGAGAACCGTTCAATCGCCATGCCGATCGACCACGAGGTCATGGCTCAGCCCTTCTCCGGGACAACTCGCACGGAGATCCCGAGTTCGCCGATTCCAGCGCGTTTGCACGCGTGCAATACTTCGGCCACACGTTGGAAAATAGCCTGTGCGTCCCCACGAATCAGCACGCCCAACTCGTCGTATTGCTGATGCGCAACCGAGAGACGTTGCACTAGTTCGTCGAGCGTGACGGTCTCCCGATCGAGCGTGATGTGGCCGTCGCGGTAGACGTTGACAATCCGTTTTTCGGGCGCGGCCGTTAACGGACCGCCTTGAGCGACTTCCGGCACCTTCAACCCGATCTTCCGCTCCATCTCGGTAAATTTCGTGCCCACCATGAAAAAGATGATCAAGATAAACACAATGTCGATCATCGGCGTGAGGTTCAGCGTCGGCTGCTCATCAATGTGCGTTTTCAGCGGCATGGGTTCGGTCCTCGCGATTCCGTTCGTTCGGCAAGGCGTGAAGATGAAGATGTTGGGCCGAGTCGATGCCAATGCGGTCGCAAAACACACGCCTGCCAGTTTCTGACCAGAGAGCCGGCAATGCACCAACAATCCACAGCCTACGCGGCGGCGCTGCGGCGACGAGAGCGGGTTTTGGGCGTGGGCTGAGCGCCTTCGGCCGAGATAATTTCCACGACTTGTTGCCCCAATGCGTCGATCTCGATGATGAGTTGATCAACACGACTGACAAAGAACAGGTAACAAATCAGTGCCGGAATGGCGATCGTCAGCCCGGCCGCGGTTGTCAGCAATGCCTGGCTGATGCCCGAGGCCAGCAGCTCAGGTCGTCCCATGGCCGAACTGGTGGCAATCGTATTGAACGCACTGATCATTCCCACAACCGTGCCCAGCAGGCCCAAAAGCGGGCTAACCGTGGCCACGCCGTTGAACACGCGCAGATACTTTCGCAGACCATTGACCGCTCGTTCACCGGCATCGAGCAGGGCCTGTTCCACCTCGACGGCCGGTCGCCCCCACTTACGAACCGCGGCGGCGAAGACGTAGGCCACCGGGCTGCGATTCTCCTCGCAAATCGCCAGCGCCGCTTCTTGGTCGAGATCGCCCTCGCGCAATTGGTGCAGAAAACGCTTCACAAAGGGACGCGGAATCACACGACCGCGGCGAAGCGAGATGAGACGTTCGAAAACGAACACCAACAGAATGAATGAACAGGCCACAAGCGGCAGCATCAGCAGACCGCCCTCTTCGAAGATATCGAGCAGATTGCGCGTCGGAATCATATCATCGGCAGTCAGCGGCGAGGCGCCGCTCGGGCCTTCTCCCGCCGAACGCGCTGCGGGCGTCGCTGCCGTCGCGACATTCGGCTCGGGCACGACATCGCCGGCGGCTTGGACAACCTGGGCCTGGCATTGAGAGGTTCTCGCCACGCAACACGTCCACGACGCCAGCGCGACGGCGAAAATCACAACAGGGCGAAGTGGGACAAGAAACAGATTTCTTGGCATGGCGCCACGACTCCTCAAACAAATCAAAGAAAGAATTTTTTCAACCACACATGCGCCCGAGCCCTTGCGGCATTGCAACGAACGATTGCCAGCGGTCACGACACGCGTCGTTAGAACGAATCTCATTCGGGCCTTTGCTCGGCTCTCCGTCTTCTATTCCGCGCTCACGCCCGTCGCTTCGGTTCACAGCCACAATGCGGCAGAAACGCCTGGCAAGGCTTTTGCGATTCCGCACCGGCATACGAATTGACAACCCCGTTCGATCGCGTCACTCAACAGTCATCGACAACCATCACCTGTCTAGGACGTGTTTCGTCTCAACAGTGCTGAACAACTAGGGTTGGATAGCGCACCCTATGTGTCGAATGGGCGTTTCTCTCGTAGATCCATTGCGATCGTTGGCCCGTTCTTCTCCATTGAATCGAGTTACGTCTGTTAAGGCTCTGCCGCGGGCAAGGCGGTTGTCGCCGTCTGTTGGCCCGGTGCCTGAG
>WGDQ01000995.1 GCA_015493185.1 Planctomycetaceae bacterium | reverse complement strand
TCTCCCCACGGTTTGGATGCGGTCACGCCACTGCGACTGACGGGAGCACCTCAACAAAAGCCCGTCACTCGCAGTGGCGTGACCGCATCCAAACCGTGGGGAGATGTCGCCGCAGCGGAGGTGCCAGAAGCCGACCGCGAGCTTTCAGCCGACCCGCTATCGCCTGGCAATGGGCCCGCGGCGCCGTGCAGCAGCGCAACGGATGTCGGCGGAAAATCGTCCGATGATGCCGCGTCGCCAGCAGGGCGGTCGCCTTCTGCGCGGTTTGGTCGCGGCGTCTCGGACCAGGAGCCAGCTTCCCGGAAGCCTGCGCGCAACGTCACAGATTCCGATGGACGCGACGTGACGTCAGCAGGCACCGCTGGCGGCGCGACCGCAGCCGACACGCGCCATTTGCAAGCCGCCGATTACCGTCAGGATGGGGAGACGACTGAAGGCGATTCGCCGAACATGCAGCAGCGGGTGACGGCGATCGTGGCCGAGTTGCTCGGCTTCGCTCCCGAAGAAATCGATCCGCGGCGCGCGTTTCCAGAGATGGGGATGGACTCGATTCTGGCCGTCGATTTTGTCCGCGATCTGGAGTCGATGGTGGGGCAAAGCTTAAGCTTCACACTGATGCGCGACTACCCGACGGTCGAACAATTGGCGCACTATTTGGAAAGCGTTCGTCGCGGTGACGATTCGAAGGGCGGTTCGCAACGAAAGCGTTGATCGCCCGCGACGAACGACCAGCAGCCAACGGCTCCCAATCGCGCGGCCGGCTGCAAATGCCCAACTCTGTAAGTAAGAAGGTGTCTTCAACACCTAAATCCGGCTTCGATCGCGAGCAGGCCACCGTCTCGTTGTCGGTCTGCATCGACCAGTCCAAGGAGGATTCGCCTGCTTCGCCCTCCTTGGCATGAATCGCCTGCTCACGATCTCGGGCCTGGAAGCGACCTCGAAGACACCTTTTCAGCGATCGGTCACGAACACTCGGCTGGCCGGATCAGCCGGCGATTGTCGGCGCCACGGGGGTTGCCGGCAATGCAGCGCTCACGTCCACGTTGGCTTTGGTGAAGTAGCTGCGCACCACGTAGTCGAAGTACTCGGGCCGCATTTCGAGTTCGTAGCTATGATAGGCGCAATAGCTGCGGATTTGATTCAACAGATCGCGTGGGTGGCAGCGGCGCAGGCGGCGCCCGTGTGGGCGATAATGCTTTTCGAGGAGGTGGTCGACCACCTCGCGACGGTACTCGCAGCCGAAGTTTTTGGCACACAGCTTGAACAGTTCGTGAAACTCTTCTTCGGTCGGGTCGCCGATCTCGATTTTGTAAGGGATGCGGCGTAGGAAAGCCTCGTCGACCAGATCTTCCGGGTTCAAGTTCGTCGAGAAGATAATGAGCTGCTCGAAAGGAACCTGAATCTTTTTGCCGGTGGCCAACGTCAGCAAATCGAAGCGGTTCTCCAACGGCACGATCCAGCGGTTCAATAGTTCGCGCGGCTCGATTCGCTGCCGGCCGAAGTCGTCGATCAGCAGGCACCCACAGTTGCTTTTCACTTGCAGCGGTGCTTCGCTCACGTTGCTGCGCGGGTCGTGGCGGATCTCCAATCCGCTCATGGTCAGTTCGCCTCCGACAATCACCGTGGGTCTCTGGATGCGTATCCAACGCCGGTCGTAGTCGGCTGCCTGAATGGTGCCGAGCGGCTCATCATCCTCAACCGCCTGGTGATAGGCCGGATCGTAGAGTTTGATTATTTGGCTGTCTTCGATCAACGTGCGCGGAAGCCAGATGCGCTGGCCGAAGCACATTGTGATACGTCGGGCCAAGGTGCTTTTGCCATTGCCGGGCGCCCCGTACAAAAACATGCCGGCGCCCGAGTTGACCGCGGGCCCCAAACAGCCGAACAGCTCGGGATCGATGCAAATGTCGGAGAAGGCTTTTTCCAACTGCTCACGGCGTGCCACTTCGGCACGCACGGTTTGGGCTTCGACGGAAACGATATAGTCGTCGAGCGGAACCGGCGCTGGGCCGACGTACGCGCACGCGTCGACAAACTTTTGCGCGCGTTCGCGCCCTC
This sequence comes from Planctomycetaceae bacterium, assembly GCA_015493185.1. Lineage (GTDB taxonomy): Bacteria > Planctomycetota > Planctomycetia > Pirellulales > JAEUIK01 > WGDQ01. The sequence continues at coordinate 2,258 of WGDQ01000995.1, read as the reverse complement.
CGTCGGTCAGCGTGTAAAAGTAATCGTTGAGCGGCGCCGACCCCGTATGGCAAAGCACCTGCCGGGCCCGCAGCGTCCGCAGCGTTTCTTCCAAAATGCCGAATGGAAGGCAAATCTGCTTCGCGATCGACCGGCCACTGCACGTGCCCGCGACGAACAAATACTTGCAGATCAGCGATTCGATGATTGCCTCGCTAAGGCCCGTTTCTTCGATGCTTCTTGGTGGCGACGGCCAAAAGCCTTCTTCGGACAGCAGTGCGGCCAGCAATCCGCCCGGCTGATCGCTGGCGGGCGCATTCGGTTCGTTGTGAGTTAGCATGTTTCGAATGTCCGGCTTGTGAGCTTTTTGTCGACTAAACAGCACCGGCAGCGCGCGGCGGCCCATAGCAAGTGTATGTCACGCGGCGATTCTCGCGGGCTTTGCGAGCCACACATTGCCAGCCATGTTCGCGCTGCCGGCTGATCTGCCGCCGGAGGTTGTTTGTCGTGGTTTGGCTTTGATCGTCGAAGGGAGCGGCGCTGCGCATCGTGCATTCGTTCGGGGGCGACCGTCCTCGCAGAGCAAGCGCAACTGGCAATCGCGGGCCGACGTGCGGTCGCCAAGAAGCCTGATCCAAAAGGCGTTGGAATAGATGCCTGTGCAGCGGTCTTGTTGCTTGTGGAAATCGCCCCGCTTATCTCGTTTCTCCCGTGCATCGGGCGATCTGAGTGATCCATGCGGCCCGTCGCCGCGGCAACCCAAGTTTGAGTCACGCGTTGGCAAAACGCTGCCGATGCTACTGTGTGAGGTTGCGCGCTAATCGTTGATTTGCGGCCAACGAATCGGCACGTAGCAAGGCAGGATGCCAAGGTTCTCCGTGCCCCGGGTTTTTCTCTTGCCGGCTGCTCGCTTTCACGGCAGCGATCGGCTCCCCCACGGTGCAGCGCAACTCAAAGCGGCGTGCTGATCGCTAAGCTCACCGCGTGTGGGAACAGCGTGTTCGCCACGAAAAAGTTCGCCACCAAAAAACTGTGCCGGTCGCCATCGCGTCGGCCACATCGATCGATCAGGGAAGAAGATCATGCTATCGTCTGCCGGGCGTCGTGTTCTTTGCGTGGTTTCGTTTTGCTGGCTGGCCACCTTCTTCGCATGGGGCGGCGTCTCCGTGGTTCACGCCGCTTCGCGCCCCTTGGTGCCCGGCACAGGACAGAAACTCGAGAACGTCGGCGACGACTTCGAAGACCCGGACTGGGCTTACATCTTCAACGGTCCCAAGAGCAGCCGCGAGCAGGACGGACGAGCCCGCCCACCCATGGGCCGTTCGAAAAACGGCCGCTGGTTCGAGGGCCCCGGACGCGGACATCCTGATCTGATTCGTCGCGTGCCCACGCCTCCCGATGGGCTCGAAGGAAGTCAGGGGGCGCTGATGCTGGCCACGCGCTACAGTGGTGTCCTGAAACGTCCCAGCCGGGAGAACGGGCAGGACGATCTATTTATGCACGTCGCACATCGCGTCGGCGGCGTGATTCCCGTTTCGCAGGGGCCCAGCGCCGTCGTGCGGGTTTTCGTTCCGCCTTTCGACCGTTGGGAGAATCGCACGGGCGCTTCGTTCGGCTTCCGTACCACAGTGCGAGGCATCAACCCGAAGAGCGGCGAGCGCGAGGCCATTTGGCCCGGCTTGTTTTTTCATTTCAACAGCCAAACCAGTCGTCGAGTGGCTGAGGACTCTGCCTATTTGATTGTCCGCGCCGGTCCGCGGGGCAACGATTACCGCGGTCCGAAAGTCGAGCCGGGTTGGTGGACGCTTGGCATGTCGTTCACGCCCGATGGCCGCGTTCACTTTTACGCCAGCCCAGGTGTCGACGATCTGACCGAAGACGATCGTATTGGTTCGCACTATTGCTACGGCTACCGCTGCGTGCAGTTCAAAGACGTATTTTTCGATGTGTTCAATGCAAACAACGGCCGCAACTGGTCTACTGCGTGGATCATCGACGATCCGGCTGTTTACGTAGCCAGGCCACGCCGGCGACACATTGCCCGCCGTCGCTAACACGAACAGTCGATATCAGAACACTTGGATTTGGTAGAACACAAACGCCGGTTCACGTATCGACTGTTGTAGGGGGCAAACGGTGCAGGCCGACGCACCGACGAACAAAGCCGATGGCCATTCGCACGGTGCCTGCCACAAACTGCATGGTGCAACGGCCGACGCGGTGTCGGCCCAACGCTGTTCGGCGAGGCGCCGCATACGACCGGCGGACGGTATGTCTAT
>WGDQ01000994.1 GCA_015493185.1 Planctomycetaceae bacterium | reverse complement strand
GCTGGGAATCGACCGCCTGCCGCCGAGCGGTGAGTTTGTGCAGGCCGCTCCGCTAACGGCCTACAACGCAGCCACGGAATTGGAAATTCGCGCTTCAGAACGGCTGTTGGACAACGTGCGGTCGCAACCAGGAGGCGGTCGGGCCGAGCAGGTGATTTGGGCCGCCAGTGGCAGCGAGGCGATTCAGAAGGCACTTTGGACTGCATTGGCCCGGCGCCCGGGGGCCGACATGATTCTGGCCACACGGCACGGCTTTCACGGCAAAAAGGGGCTGGCCGGCGCGGTCACAGGCAGCGAATCGGATCCGGAACGCGACCCGAGGGTGCGGTTCATCAGCTTCCCTCGCGAAGAGTGCCGGAGCGTGGCCGCCCGGCGGCGACCGCTCGACTTGCAACCGTACGAGGCGGAACTGCGCGGCGTGTGGGACGAACTCGGTTCGCGAATCGCCTGTTTGATCACCGAGCCCTATTTGGGCGGGGGCGGGTCGTATCATCCGCAGAAGGAATATCTGCAACTGCTCGAACGCTTTTGCCGCGAGCACGACATCATCTTCATTCTCGATGAGGTGCAATCCAACTTCGGGCGCACCGGACCGATGTACGCCTTCACGCACTACGGTGTCGAGCCCGATGTGGTGGTGCTGGGCAAGGGGCTCGGAAACGGAATTCCGGTCAGCGCCGCGGTGGGCCGGGCCGATTTGTTCGACACGCTACCGCACGGAGCCACTTCCGACACGTGGAGCGCCAATCCGCTTTCCAGTGCGGCGGTGCTCGCCACGCTCGACGCGTTCGAGTCGAGCGACGTTTTGCAGCAGGCCGAGGTGTTGGCCAACATCGTCGAAGCGCGGCTGTGCCGACTCGAACGGCACGACGTGATTGAGGCCGTGCGTGGCGAAGGGCTCGTGTGGGGCGTCGAGTGCCGAGGGGTGGGAACGCTCTCGGCCAACGAGGTGGCCAACGAGTGCGTGCGCGCGTGCTACCTGGGCGACGAGCATGGCCGTGCCATTCATCTGCTCGGCCCGTTGGCCGGTTGCGTGTTGCGCGTCAGCCCGCCGCTGACAATGGATCACGACGACGCACGAAACTACCTGGATGCGATGGACCGAATCTTCGGGCGGCTGTCGCGCGAGCTGAGCGAATCATGATCGATGCGGAAGCACTGATGCGATTGGCGATCGAGAAGGCAATCGAAGGGATCGATGCCGGTCAAAGCCCCTTCGGGTGCGCCATTGCCCGCGACGGGCAAGTGTTGGCGGTGCAACACAACACGGTGTGGGCCACGACCGACATTACGGCACATGCCGAGATCAACGCCATTCGTCAAGGATGCCGGGCGTGTGGCAACATCTTTCTCGAAGGGGCGCTGGTGGCCACGACCTGCGAGCCATGCCCCATGTGCATGGCTGCCCTGCACTGGAGCCGCGTGGAGCGCGTCTATTTCGGCGCCACGGTGGCCGATGCGGCAGCGGCCGGATTCAACGAGCTTCGCATCTCAGCCGCCGATATTTTGCGAATCGGCGGTAGTCCGGTCGAACTGATCGGCGGATTGCTGGAAGACGACTGCCGGCAGCTGTTCGCACGCTGGCAGCAACAGCGGGAACGCCGGGCCTACTGATGGCTCTGTTGCACGGCGCGCAGACCACGAGACAAAGCGCGCCGCAAAGGTGGCCAACAACCGTACCGGGCGAGGCAGCGGGAAGCGGCCCCCCGGAGCGTGCTCATGCAGAGGCGGAAACCGCGGCCTTCGCTTTCTTGAGCCGAGCGCTCAGTCGCGATTTCAGTCGGGCCGCCTTGTTGGGATGAAAGATCCGCTCGGCCCCGATGCGGTCGAGCTTTTTCTGGGCCAGACGGAATTCGCTCTCCGCCCGCTCCAGGTCGCCTTCTTTGATGGCGGCGAGCACTTTTTTGATCTGTGTTTTCGTGGCCGATTTTTTCGACCGGTTGCGGGCCCGACGCGCCATGTTCTGACGGAGCCGTTTTTTCGCACTCTTGGTATTCGGCATGGTTCAAACAAACTCTAGCGGTAATTCAGCTTGCGGGTCGGATCGAACATCCGACACCCGACCTTCAGGGATCAAGGGATTCCGGCGTGCCTGTCGACGCAGCCGCCCCCCCGGAGGCGAACGCGACCTCGCATATCTTCATTTCGCCGGTCCGGCGGCCGGAGCCGCCGGGGTGGTCGCCACCGGGCGTGGGAATCAACCTTTATCCCTTATCTGGGCGATCTTGTCTAGTCGTTGTGCGACGTCGCGATAGCTGAAATCGAGCTCCGCCAGTTGGGTGAGGTAGGCCTCGGCCTTGTCGAATTCTTTGAGCCCCTGAGCCAGGCAACCGGCCAGATAGAGGGCCCGTTTTCGCTCTTCGGAGTCTTTATCGCCCAGGGCTTTCAGAGACGCCTCGTAGTTGGACATCGCGAGCCGATACTGCTTGATCTGCTGGAAACACTCACCCAAGGCCAGCAATACCTCGCCCTTGTGGCGCGGATCTTCGCGGGCCTTTTGCAGCGGTTCGATAGCTTCGCGATACATGCCGGCCCGCTTGAGCCGCAGGCCCAGTTCGAACCGATAGGCCACGTTGTTCGGGTAACGCTCGACCCGGTCGCGGTAGAGCTCCAGCTCCATGCGGTTCAGATCGGCCACCAGCTTGCGATAAAGATTCACGGCCTCCTGGGTTTTTTCGGCGACGGCCCGCTGCTTGGCCTGCGCGACTTGCCGGGCCTTGCGGCGGATTTGCAGGTCTTCGAGCCGTTCGCGTATGGCGATGTCGCCGCCCGAGGCGTCGAGGGCTTTTTGCAGCAGTTCCTCGACCTTTTCAAGCTCTTCTCGCTGCTCGTAAAGTTGGGCCAGCTTCAGGTAGTTGGAGGGATCGGCCGGGTCTTTTTCGATGGCCTTTTCCAACTGGCGTTCGGGCGTGAGCTGCGGGCCTCGAGCGTCGTCCTGCGGATTGGCCCGTACGTCGCGACTCGATTCGGCTTCTTCGTAGCCGCCTTTGTGGATCGTTTTTTCGACCGTCAGGTCGCCGATAGCGCGTTTGGCCTCTGCATCATCGGGCTTGGCTTTGGTGACGCGGTGCCAGCAGATGATGGCTTCGTCGAACTTGCCCTGCCGCGCGAGTGCCTTGCCCGCCAGGCGATTGATTTCTGGATCGTTGATATTGGCTTCGAGCGCGGCTTTGAGGTAGGCCAGTTCGCACTCGTCGTGCTCGCGTTCTTCGCAGGCACGCGCCATGGCGGTAAGCGTAGACACATCCCACGGGTTGTATTTCAGCACCTCAAGGCCGTTCTTGATGACGGCGTCCCAGTTCTTTTGCACAAGGGCCTTTTTCACAGCGCCCTTGGCGCCGGCAGAGCGCACGCCGGCGAGTTTGCCACCCTTTTTGTTGTTGTTATACTTCTTCTGCAAATTGCCGAGAAAATTGGCCACGTAGAGCAGGTTGCCAGGGTCGCCCAACACGCACTGGGTGTACAATTCTGTGGCGTAGTCGAAGTTGCCCGCACTGCTCATCTTGTTGGCATGTTCGAATGCCTGTTGCAGGCGGCGTCGTTTGGCCGGTGAGATGGGCCCGTTGGATGCACTTGCGCTCTGGTCCGCCATTGGATACCGGTGGTTTGGATGCCAATTGGTGTGGTCGGAAGTTCTTTTCGGCACTAGCTTTCGACAAAATCAGTCGACAATCCCACTTTAACACGGGCGCCGCAGCAAGGGAAGCAATCCCAAGGGCAGCCCAGCCCTTCGGTGGGCGTCGACCTTCCGAGGCGCCACAAAGCGCTGGGGATTGCCGGAAATGCGGCCCGACGGCCGCGGCGTGCCGCGCCGCTTTGCGGCTGGCGGCTGATCGCGTTCTTTTCCTTCTTCTGCCGGGCGAGCTTCTGCCGGTCGAGGAGGCACTGAAAATCGTATGGAAAAATCCCGCTGGCAACCACCGTCGAACCAGGCCGCGCGCGACGTAGGGCGCGTCTATCTGGTGGGCGCGGGCCCGGGCGACGCGGAGCTGATCACGTTGCGGGGCGTGCAGTGCCTGCGCGAAGCGGACCTGGTGCTTTACGACTATCTGGTGAATGCCCAGTTGCTGCAACATGCCCCGCCCCAAGCAGAGCGGGTTTGCCTAGGACGCCACGGCCGGGGACGCCTGATGCCGCAGGACGAAGTGCACAGGCGGATGATCGCCGCGGCTCAAGCCGGCAAAACCGTGGTGCGGCTGAAAAGCGGCGACCCCATGGTGTTTGGTCGCGCGGCCGAGGAAATCGCCGCACTACAAAAGGCCGGCATCGGGTTTGAAATCGTACCTGGCATCACGGCCGCCTTGGCCGTGGGAAGCTATGCGGGCATACCGCTCACGCACCGCGACGCGGCGTCGGCCATTGCCCTGGTAACCGGCCAACAGCAGGCCGAGTCGGAGCAGTCGTTCGAGGATTTCGACTACGAGGCGCTGGCCCACTTTCCGGGCACGCTGGTTTTTTACATGGCGGTTACCACCGCGCCCCGCTGGACCGAGTCCTTGATGGCCGGGGGCAAACCGGCCGACACACCCGCGGCCATCGTGCGGCGTTGTTCGTTTGCTGACCAGCAAGTGTTTCGCTGCACGCTGGGCACGGTGGTGGATGAAATCCGCCGCCACGGCCTTCGCCCACCGGCGGTGGTGGTTGTAGGGCCTGCCGTGGCATTGGGCGAGGGCGTTTCGTGGTTTACGAACCGCCCCCTGTTCGGCCGCCGTGTGTTGGTGACGCGGTCGGCCGAACAAGCGGCTTCGTTGCGGCAACGCTTCGAGTCGCTAGGGGCCGACGTGTTGGAGCAACCGGCCATTCGGATCGCTCCGCCGGAGGATTGGAACCCCGTCGACCGAGCGCTGGCCGAACTGGAGCGGTACGATTGGCTCGTGTTTTCCAGCCGCAACGGTGTCGATTATCTGCTGAATCGCTTGTGGGAGCAGAGCGATTTGCGAAAGCTGGCAACGGTGCGAATTGCCGCCATCGGACCGGGCACTGCCGAAGCACTCGAGCGGTTTCACCTTCGGGCTGATGTCGTGCCGTCGGAGTATCGGGCCGAGGCGCTGGCCGAGGCGCTGCATGGCGAAGCGGCGGGTGGGCGGTTTCTGCTGGCCAGAGCAAACCGCGGCCGCGATGTGTTGGCACAGCGGCTGTTGGCGGCCGGTGGCGATGTGCAACAGGTGGTGGTTTATCAGAGCATCGACGTCGATCGGCCCACACCGGAGGTGGCCACGTTGCTCGCCGCGGGAAAGATCGACTACGTGACCGTGACCAGCTCGGCCATTGCGCGATCGCTCGCCTCGCTCTTCGGCGATGCGCTCGGTCGGGCCGTGCTTGCCAGCATCAGCCCCATCACGTCGCAAACGCTGCGAGAATTGGGCTATACGGTCGGTGTCGAAGCAGCGAGCTACACGATGGACGGTTTGGTGGAAGCCGTACTCCGGCATGCCGAAGAACAAAGCGGGTGACGCAAGGCGGGTGGAAACTCCGCTGACCCGCAAAACGAGCCAACAAGGCAAGCTGGTCAAAGCGTATGGCTCGAGATGATTGCGCGCATCGGGGGTGCTATATCGTTTTCCGCAGCGCAAACAACCGCCACGGAACAGGGCCGTTCGTTCGGAGGGCCGAGGAGCCGGGCGAATGGGTGCGGGGGGCAAAGCAGTGGCCGCCAAAACTGTCACATGCCGAAAAACCGGTTGACGGCAGGTTGGGCTTGTAGCGGCCGAATCGCATTTGCATGTAGTTCGTGCAATGGGGATGCCGACGATCGTGTGTGTGGCCACGACAGACCGCCGTGCGAAGGAAACCCCGCTGCGAGGAGGCCAGAGACGTGCTCTCGAAATCGACAAACGTAGGAATGCTGGTTCTATCGGTCGACGTCGCTGCCGAGAGCGCGTCGGCTAGCAGCTCGATATCGCTATCGTCGGATGAGCAGCCCCGCGCGGCCGCATGGACACGGCTGCTCGAACTGTTCGAATCGCTCAATTTGTCGGCCACCTGGGCCATTGACGATTGGACCTCGCAAGGATTGATCGAACGTCTCCGCGATGCCACACCGCCGCAAGACATGGCGATTCTGGCCGATGCCTCGTGGGCATCGCCCGAGGTGCCCCGGCGCCGTTTTGGCAACGAACTATCCCAGCGCCTTGGGCAGGCCCGCACGGCCGGTTGCACGATTCGAACGATTGCCCTGCGCGGCACGCGGGAGGTTGGCCAACCCGACCTGTTGGCCAAACATGGCATCGTGGCCATTCGCAACGGATCGGAAAACACGCGAGCGCGGCGTTGGCTTTCCTGGCCTTTCGACGTTCGCGCGACAAGAGTTTCTGGCGGCCCATCGCCGCGAATGGTGCGTTACGGCGTTTGGGAGCTGCCGCGTGGTACGGTGCTTGAGGGGCGCCATGCCCGCAAAACATTGGAACGGGCAGCCGCCGTGGCAGCACGGGGCGAGCTTGCACCGCTTGTGATCGAAGGGGCAAACCAACTCGGGCAGCCCCGATCGTGGAAGCAGCTTCAGCAAACGCTGCGACGGGCCGAACAGTTGCGCAACAGCGAGCGGCTGCACTTGGGCTCGATTGCCGAGGCAGTCGAACGCCTGTGTTCGCAACAACCGCGGCCCCATGCCCGATCGATTTTGCGACCCGCCGCCTGAGGATATTGGCCGAGGAGCCCGAGGCCGATCCTACTTTGAGCTGAATTGCGCAGCGATTTAGCGAATCGTCGACAAGCCGCACAAGCGCATGCGCATTGGGAACTCTGGTCGGCTCTGGTGGGCCAATGCCGTCGCGAAGCGTTGCCCCGGGCAGGCGACAGAAGTTAAATGCATGCGCCGCAGACGGCGAACTTCTTTTGAAGAACCGGCTTGCCCGGTTCGTTCTGTACAAAGTCGAATCAGGTCAGTTCGCGAAAAGTCGACAGGCTCATGTAGAAGAGGATCGCGGCGCTGACAAAGAAGCCGATGTCCATCGTCGTGTTGGCTTTGCCGAAGGGAACACCGAGCACGAAATCGAGCGCAAAAATCAACATTAGCAGGACCGAAACGACCAGACCCAGAAGAGTGAGCGCTCGGGACATCTCGATGATCTTCTTCGCTGTTCCGTGAATGGTTTGGGACATCGCCAGTCGAAGCGAACCGGGCACGAACCCCACGGCGAAGGCCGGAAGTGCGGGAGCCGCCGGCTGGGCCCTCGGAGCGCGCGAACCGTTGGCCCGCCGCGGGTGTCTACCGTTAGTATAATCTGCGGATGCCAGGTTGTCGCCGGCCCCATCGCGTGGGGGCGGCGGTGCGGTGCGCTGCCTGCCACTTGCCAGGAAAAAAGTCGCTGGCCTGCAAATAGCGACGGTGAGCGGGCTTGACGGCTGGTTCGACGTACAACGCTCAGATGGACATGGGCGGCGGTTTGATACGTTGGTTCTATAGCATCGGGTTTGGTGAGGCGGCCACGCTGGCACAATCGACATCTTGCACCGGCGCAGTAAAACACTCGCGAATAGACAGGCGTTCCGTGCCCGGTCTATTGCTTTTTTCGTATTCCTTTTCCTTTCGTACCGCTTCGCCTCGATGCTGTCGGTAGCGAACTTTCACGAGCCACGCGTGCGATGACGAACTGCGACCCGCAATCGGCACCCGACTGGAACGGGCTACGTCAACAGATGGCCGTGGTTGACGAGTGGGCATATTTCGACCACGCCGCCGTGGCCCCCTTGCCCAAGCCATCGCGAGCGACGGTGGTGCAATGGGCAGACGACTTCGCGCAACATGGCGATGTTCACTGGTCGGAGTGGGCAGCGCGGCTCGAACGGCTGCGGCAACGGGCAGCGGCTCGCTTTGGCGCGCGACCGCAGGAGATCGCGCTGATTCACAGCACGACCGAGGGCATCACCCTGGTGGCCGAAGGCTACCCGTGGCGCGAAGGCGACAACGTGGTCGTGTTTCAAGGCGAGTTTCCGTCGAACCTTTACCCGTGGATGAACCTCGCCTCGCGCGGTGTGGAAACGCGTTGGGTAACCACGCACAACGAGCGTTACGATTTGAAGGATGTGGAGGCCGTATGCGATGCGCGAACGCGCATCGTTGCCGTGAGCTGGGTGGGCTACGCCACCGGCTGGCGCAATGATATTGCGGCATTGGCTGAAATCGCCCACCGCCACGGGGCCCTGTTGATGGTGGATGCCATTCAAGGGCTGGGGGTGCTTCCGATCGACGTTGGTCAACTGCCGATCGACTTTTTCGCCGCCGATGGGCACAAATGGATGCTGGGCCCCGAAGGCGCCGGCCTGCTGTTCATTCGCCAGGAGCACCTCGAACGATTGCGACCATTGGGCGTAGGCTGGAACAGCGTCAAACATGCCGGCCAGCACGCGAAAATCGAGCTGGATTTGAAACAGTCGGCGTCGCGTTATGAAGGTGGCACACCCAACATAGTGGGCCTTAGCGGGCTGGAGAGCAGCTTCGAACTGTTGAGTCGCTATCGCCTGGAGGAACTGGCCGATCGGATTTTTCAGATCACCGATCTGGCCTGCGCGCGGCTCGAATCGCTTGGGGCCACGATCGCCAGCGACCGCTCTGAGGCGCACCGGTCGGGCATCGTGAGCTTTACGCTGGGTGAGTTGGATCTGCGGGCAGTTCGCCGTTATTGTTTGCAGCAGCGAGTCGCCCTCAGCCACCGCAACGGGCGACTGCGAATCAGCCCGCACGCCTACAACACGCCTGACGACGTTGAGCGACTGGTTGACGTGCTGCACGCGGCACAGAGACACCTTTGAACAGTCGGCTGGCAGATCGACAAGCTCGCGTACGAAAGCGCCGCAACGCCGTGCCCGGAACGGGACCGTGGTTTTGCGTTTGCGGGCATCTCGCCTGGTGTATGCCGTGTTGATCGATAGCGCCCCCGTGCGTTTCCCTGCGCTGCGGCGCGATTGCGCGGCTTTCGCTGACTATGCGGGCCAGACGGTCCGAGGGTCCGAGGGTCCGGCGGTTCGCCAGCGGTGACGAGACGAAGCGGAGGGGCCCGGGTGCCGACGCCGGTTTTCTTGTCGTTTGTCCTACCTGCCCCTTTTATCCTGCCGGTGAACCGCGCATTCGGGCCGGAATGGTCTTCCGACAGGAACGGACGAGCGGCAAAAAGAAATGGCGCCAACCGATTGATTCGCTGGCAGCGGGCGTCCATGATAGGCTGAAGTGAACACGTCGCCGCGCATTTCAGGAGCCTGCTCGATGCCTCATACGACGCCACGAATTGCCGTGTACACGGGCTCGTTCGATCCCATCACGCTCGGACATTTGAACGTGATCGAGCGCGGCAGCCGGCTGGTTGACAAATTGATCGTCGGCATTGGCGTCAATGCCGGCAAGCAGCCCCTTTTCACGCCCGACGAACGTGTGGATTTGGTGCGTCGAGCAACGCGGCGCATCGCGAACGTCGAGGTCCGCAAGTTCGACGGTTTGGCCGTGCGATTCGTGCGAGAGTGCGGGGCCAGGGTCATGGTGCGAGGCGTCCGACCGCTGACCGATATCGACGCCGAACTGACCATGATGATGGCAAACCGTCAGCTAGACCCGGAAATCGAAACGGTGTTCTTGATGGCCGACGAGCAGTTTTCCCATGTTTCGAGCTCGTTGATCAAAGAAATCGCCCCCCTGGCAGGCGATGCCGAGCTTGCGCGATTCGTGCCCCCGGAAGTGGTGGCGGCGCTGCGGCGCAAGCAGGCCAGCGACAGCGCCGAATCCGCCTCGGTGATCGTTTGAACCCGCACGGCAGCCGGGCGCTGACGCGAGGGCCGTTCGGCTGAGAAGGTGTCTTCAGAATGAAATTCCGGCTTCGATCGCGAGCGAGCCGATTGCCTCGTCGCCGGTCTGCATCGAAGCAGGCCAAGGAGGACTGGCCTGCTTCGCCCTCCTTGATAGGAATCGCCTGCTCACCATCTCGGACCTGGAAGCGGTCTTGAAGACACTTTCTCAATAGCCCAGGGCCATGCCATCGCGGCGGGGATCGGAAGCGCCGAAATAGGTGCCGGTTTTGGGATCGACGCGAATCACCTGCGCGGCGCCGAAATCAGCCAAATTCGCGGGGCGGACTCGATGTCCGAGCTTGCTGAGGGCTTCGAACGTTTCGCGAGGCGTTCCGTGTTCGAGCCGCACTTCGAGC
>WGDQ01000993.1 GCA_015493185.1 Planctomycetaceae bacterium | reverse complement strand
GCCGGACAACAACGCAAAGCAGGGCTGAGGCGAAAGACCGACCCGTTCGCGATCAACGCACCAACCGAAGCTCGGTCAGAAGGCAAGAGGGCCGAAAATCGACATGCCCGCTGCCAGACTTGACACGCAAAACGCGGTGGAAGCGCGACCGTCGGCCGAGTTCTTGAACTCATCGTCTGAGTCGACGGCACGCACCCACTTGCCCACTTGGGAGCTTTGCTACGATGCAACGGGGGCCTATGATTAGCCATGTCGCCCGCGCTGCGAGCCATCGCCCCGAGCCACACCGGGCTGCGCCGTGCGCCGCCCGTGCGTCGTTGGCAACTATCGTTGGCAACCGTGGAAACCCACAACCTGCTTGGCCTGCGCGTTTCCTTTTTGGCCTGCCGCGTCTCGAAGCGTTCGCGTACGAGATCGCCAGGCAGCCCGTGCGCTAGAAAAACGCGAAACCCGCGGATGGGGCTAGGAAGCGGTTGGCAGCCCGTTCAAAAACGCGTTCTGGTTGCCGGGGAGGGCCAAACGGGCCGGCCCGGTGTCCGACTCGAGCTCAACACAAGACCGCTCGGATATCCCTGCGCAAGACATGCACCTGCGCGAGATAGATATTGGAGCAACCCGTTGAGCGGTGTTGATGCCCTGTTGCCGCTGAGGCGACTTTTTAACGAACGGCCAACAGACGGCCAGAAAAACAGCGGGACGGACCACGTGGTTGCCGGGCGCGGAAACCGGCAGAGAAAACACAGAAAAACGTAGCCAAGCAAATACGAGGCGACCGTGATCGAGAAAAGCTGGAGGCTGCTAGCCAGCCGCTCATTGTCAGAACACCGCATCTTCACGCTTCACGCCGATCGCTATCGCCTGGAGCCCGAGGGACGCGAAAGCGATTTCTTCAAGCTCGATGCGCCGGACTGGATCAACGTGATTCCGCTCACCCCCGACGGCAATGTGGTAATGGTGCGGCAATTCCGGCATGGCATTCGCGAGGTCACCTTGGAGATACCGGGCGGCATGGTCGACCCGGGAGAAGATCCTCAAGCGGCCGCTGCCCGGGAACTGGAAGAAGAAACCGGCTATGTCGCCGCGCGGGTGCGGCAGCTTGGTTGGGTTTGGCCGAATCCGGCCATTCAGACCAATCGCTGCTACACCTTTCTTGCCGAAGATGTGGTTCCGGATGGCAAGCTGGCACACGACCCCTACGAGCGAATCGAGGTCGTGTTGCGCCCCCTGTCGGAAGTCGCCAGCCTGATCCAACAAGGAGAAATCCGGCACGCGTTGGTCGTGGCCGCATTTGCCCATTTGTGGACCAGTGAAAAAGCGGCCGGGAACACCGGCGGCAATTCTTCGTCGTAAAACTGCGACGCAACCGAGCAGACTTGCGGACTTGCAGGCGAGGGGAGGGGATGCAAGTGCGGCATTTGCTTCAGTCCGCCAACGCAAACGTCTTGCTGCAAGCCCGCGACCGTCGGCCATCTTAATCGTGGCGAATCGCTGATGCGGTGCGATGCGGTGTTCGTCCCGCGCGGCATTTGTGCGACATTCTCACAGCCTTTTTGCCGCGTTCGTGCGTCGTTCACCAGGGGTGGTTTGTGTGGTAACTGATATGTCGACCGTACGGGGCATTGGGCCGACGCAACGGGTGTGCAGGGCGTTTTGTGGCGCGCAGGAGACGAAACCGCACTGCGGGTGAGCCAACACGCCGCAATTCGCGTTTTGCTAACGGGTTATGCCGCGGCCGCGGCATTCGTTCTGCGCGAAATCCTAGTGGACAACCCCAGGTGCGTCGTGGTTAAATACAGCAGGGACCGATTTGGCCGATGGCCCAAGTTTGCCGGGCTTTCGTGGCAACGATCCCGCTTCCCGCCTGTTGTTGGGGTTCGCAGCCGATATGGCATAGGCCCTGCTCGCCTGACGCATGTTCCTCCCCTCTCTGTGAGCACGACGATGAAACATCTCGCAGCGCCGCGGAATGCCCGTGTTTCTATCGCCCCAGTTGGTTTGCTAGGCGCAATGGTTGGTTGGGCGGCATTGGCTGCTGCCGTGGTTGGTTTGGCTTGCCTGGCACCTGCGGCCGCGCGGGCTGGCGAAGTGATAGATTACAACCGCGACATCCGACCGATTCTTTCGGATACCTGCTATCAATGTCATGGCCCCGACGCGGCGGATCGTCAGGCCGGTTTGCGGCTCGACCTGCGCGAAGCGGCCACGGCCGAGTTGGAATCGGGTGAACGAGCGATTGTGCCGGGCGACCCGCAGGCCAGTGAGCTCGTGCGGCGAATCACCAGCGACGATGAGTCGATGCGGATGCCGCCGCCCGAGAGCGGCAAATCGCTGAGCGAGGAGCAGATCGGCAAACTTAAGAAGTGGATCGAAGCCGGTGCGCCGTGGCGGGGTCATTGGGCGTTCGAGCCGGTCGAGCGGCCGGCGCTGCCCGAAGTAGAACACAAAAACTGGCCGCGCAATGCGATCGACTTTTTCGTGCTCCGCCGTTTGGAGGAAAAGGGCCTAACGCCCATGCCCGAGGCCGACCGGGCAAAGTTGATCCGGCGCGTAACGCTCGACCTGACCGGCTTGCCACCCACGCTCGAGGAGATCGACGCCTTTTTGCTCGACAACTCGCCCGACGCCTATGAAAAAGTGGTCGACCGTCTTTTGGCCAGTTCGCGTTACGGCGAGCACATGGCACGTTATTGGCTCGATGCGGCCCGCTACGGCGACACGCACGGCCTGCATCTGGATAACTACCGTTCGATCTGGCCCTATCGCGACTGGGTGATTCGGGCATTCAACCAGAATATGCCTTTCGATCAATTCACGGTCGAGCAGCTTGCCGGCGACCTGCTACCTTCGCCCACGCGCGATCAGCTCGTGGCCACGGGCTTCAACCGCTGCAACGTAACAACCAGCGAAGGCGGCGCCATTCCCGAAGAGTTTCGCGTGCGCTACGCCGTAGATCGGGTAAGCACGCTGGCCACGGTGTGGCTGGGCCTGACGGCCGGCTGCGCGGTGTGCCACGACCACAAGTTCGACCCGCTGACGCAGCGCGAGTTCTACGAGCTGTTTGCGTTCTACAACAACATGAGCGACAAGGCGATGGACGGCAACGCGCCGAACCCGCCGCCTGTGGTTAAAGTGCCTACGCCCCAGCAGGAGCAACGTCTGCGTCTGTTGGGCGAGCAAATCGCCTCGCTGAGCAAGAAGCTCGATGGCCCCTGGCCCGAGGTCGATGCGGCCCAGGCACGCTGGCAACAGCAGTGGAGCCAGCGTCTGGCCAACCGCTGGCAAGTGCTCGACCCCGTGGAGTTCTCGTCGCAGCATGGGGCCACGCTTCGCAAACTGGAAGACTACTCGCTGTTGGCCGAAGGCGACAATCCGGCGAAAGACGTTTATGACATCGCCGCGGCCACCAGCCTTACAGGCATCGTGGCCATACGGCTCGAGGCACTCACGCACGAATCGCTCCCGCACACCGGACCGGGCCGCGGCTCGAATGCCAACTTCGTGCTGAGCGAAATCGAAGCCGAGGCCGTTTCGATCGCCGATCCCGGCCGTTCGAAAACCGTGAAGTTCATCGCCGCCACGGCCGACTTGTCGCAGGAAGAAGGCGGCAGCTTCCCGGTAGAAAAAGCAATCGATGGCCTGATCGACGACACCAACGGCTGGGCCGTAGCCGGCTATAAGCACCGCGAAAACCGTACGGCCGTGTTCGTGCCGTCCGAGCCGATCGGCTTCGAGGGCGGAACGATGATTCGCTTCCGCCTGCGGTTCGAAACTCATTTCGCCCAACACGCCATCGGCCGCGTACGACTGGCCGTTTCGACCGATGCCGACTTTGTGCCGATCACGCAGGGTCCGTGGCACTCGGTTGGGCCCTTCACCGCCGACGATGGCCGCAAGGCGTACGACACGGCGTTTGGTCCGGAAAAAGCACCGGTGAATCTTGCCGAAAGCTACGAGCAAGGCCGCCTGCACTGGCAATTGCGAGACGGCTTGGAAGACGGCAAAGTTCACTCGCTCGAGGGCGAACATGCCGCAACGTATCTCTACCGCACGATCTATTCGCCCTCGCAGCGCCAGCTTGTGCTGCGGCTCGGCAG
>WGDQ01000992.1 GCA_015493185.1 Planctomycetaceae bacterium | reverse complement strand
ATACAAGTCGCCGTGCTGTTGCTAGCCGCTGGTACGATTCTCGGAGGGCTTTGGGCCGATGTGGCCTGGGGACGCTTCTGGGGATGGGATCCGAAGGAGGTTTGGGCGCTGATTTCGTGCCTCGTTTATCTGGCGCTGCTGCACGCGCGCTACGCGGGATTGATCGGCCATTTCGGCCTGGTGGCCGGCACCGTGCTGGGGGCCACTGCCATTGCGATGTCGTGGTATGGCGTGAACTTCGTGCTCGGTGCAGGTCTGCACTCGTACGGCTTTGGCGAAGGTGGCCAAGGCTACGTTTACGCCGTTGTCGCCGCGAATTGGCTTTTTCTCGCTGTCGCTGCGGCACGCTACTACTACGAAACTCAGGTGCGCCGTCTGCCAGTTGTGCGTTCAGCAGATCGCACGTCGGCCGTAGCCAGCCCAGAGATGGCGGCGCCGGTCCGCGGGTCGCGATGATGGCTCCGTAGCGGCAGAAAACGTGGCGCTTGAAACAAACAAGCAAACAAACGATTGTTCCTTGGCCGCGCCCACGAACCACGTTTTTCTGGTTCCTGAAATTAAAGGGATACGCCGGCAAAAGGGGTTCACACCGCCCTTGAGTGGGCGTTCGAACACGCCACTGACCCGCGAAAAGGCTTTCCAGTCAACGGACGACGAGCGGTTGTCCCCTGCTGGTGGCAGGCCGGTCACGTGGCACTCCAGCAGCGAGAACGCGGTGCCGGGCGACCTTTGGCCAGGATGTGCAGCGATGCAGAGTCCAACAGCACGTTCGCGGCGCTGCGTGGTCATCGTGACCAATCCCCTCTCGGGTAGAGGCGACCGTCGCGGGCTTGTCGAACAGCTCGTGCAGTGCCTGCTGGCTCGCCGCTTCACGGCCGAAGTTTGCGACGATCTCGACAGCGCGACGCGCCTGATTCGGCAACGCATGGATGAGCAATCGTTGCGCGTCGTCGTAGCTGCTGGGGGCGATGGTACGCTGGCCGAGCTGGCCAACCGCACCGAGGCCAATGTGCCGCTTACGGTGTTTCCCCTCGGCACCGAGAACCTGTTGGCGGGGCATTTCGGCCTCGAGGCACAACCCGAACGGCTATGCGATGTAATCAGCGCTGGGGCCACGGTCTCGATCGACGTAGGACGCGCCAACGGCCGAATATTCCTGCTGATGGCCAGCGTGGGCTTCGATGCCGACGTTACCCAGCGAATGAGTGTCCGACGCGATGGGCACATCCGACGTTGGAGCTACATGGGGCCGATCTGGGAATCGCTGCGACACTACGACTTTCCCGAGCTTCGCGTTCGCTATCAAATGCCCGACGCGGCAACCGGCACGCCCCTTTCGGTCGAGTTGACGTGCCGCTGGCTGTTTCTCTTCAACCTGCCCAGGTATGCTCGGGGCATTCCCATTGCGCCTCGTGCTCAGGAATTCGATGCCCTCTTGGACTTGTGCGCGTTTCGTCGCGGCTCGATTGTTTCGGGGCTGTGGTATCTTGGATGGATTCTGCTCCGGCAGCATCGGCGGCTGCCCGATTTCCATTGGGCGCGGGTTCGCCAGGCCGAGATCGAAAGCGACCAGCGCGTGCCGTATCAATTGGATGGCGATCACCGAGGCTGGTTGCCGCTTCGTATCGAGGTGTTGCCGTCGCGTTTGCTGCTCATGGTTCCCAGCCGTTGGGCGGCCGAACACGCCGATCGCGGGGCATCATCTTTACAGCCCGAATTGGGCGGTGTTGTGCCCGCTCCATAGTTGGAAGCAATAGGACAATCCCGAGCATCTCGGCCGAAAATCGTACACACGCCGTTTTCGGGTAGAGTCGATGCGTCGCCATTGCTGAAGAAGTTTGCCGGCCGGTGCCGGCCCTTTCCGATCGGCCGGCGTTGGTCGACCGATTCTCTCGAGGGGCGTCGGAGGGCGGCCGGGCAGTATCGGGGTCGTCCGACCGGGGCAGCATGTGGTACAAAACGCCTTGACGCGGCGTGGCACGCAGCCAAACCGCGACGGCGTTGAAAACCATATCCGAATCATCCACTACGCCGTCGAGTTTCGGTCCCATCTTCAGGACCACACCGCAGCGGACAATCCTCGCCGCAGCTTGTTGAATAGCGAGTTGCCGGACGGCCGCCGGACGCAAACGGCGTTCGAATCGAGCGGCGTTCGGATCAACCGGCGAAGAACCAGATATTCGACCAACTTGTGAGGTAGTTTGTGAGCCAGAACTTCGTGACGATCGGTCCCTATCGCTGCGGAAGTGGCGAGCCGCTGCTGTGGATCGCCGGACCCTGCGTGATCGAAAACGAACCGCTCACGCTGCGCATTGCCGAACATCTGCAAAAGCTGGCCGAACGTCTTACGCTTCAGCTTGTGTTTAAGGCGTCGTTCGACAAAGCCAATCGTACAAGCATCGATTCGTACCGCGGGCCGGGGCTTGATGAGGGGCTGAAGACTTTAGAGCGCGTGAAGCAACATTGCGGACTGCCGATCACGACCGATATTCACGAGCCCTCGCAGGCGGCGGCGGTTGCCAGTGTATGCGACTTATTGCAAATTCCAGCCTTTTTGGCTCGACAAACCGATCTGCTCGTGGCCGCAGCCCGAACCGGTTGTGCCGTGAATGTGAAAAAACCGCAGTTTGTCGCGCCTTGGGATATGAAGCATGTGGTGGGCAAGCTGAACGCATCGGGTTGCTACAACGTACTGGTTTGTGAGCGGGGAACGTTTTTCGGCTACGGGCGATTGGTGAACGA
>WGDQ01000991.1 GCA_015493185.1 Planctomycetaceae bacterium | reverse complement strand
CTTGTTGGTTCCTGTAACGCGTGCTTCAACCACCATGCCCTCGGCCACCTGCGACCAATCGCCGACGTCGGCCGCGGCGCCGGGCAAGGTGAGTTGGTAAAGGCCATCTTCAGCATCAAAGCTCACTACAACGACGTCGACCGCCGCGCCGATGTCGGGTGGCTGTTTGAACTGGCGCAGCGGCACAACGCCTTGCTGGCGAACTCCCAGATCGACAAACGCGTATTCGGCCGTCACCGAGACCACACGCCCCTTGCACCGAGATTGGGGGCGGATCTCCTGGCTTTCGCCGGTCACACTGCTGTGAACCAGCTCGTCGATCGATGCCCCGGCCAAGGCGGCTTCCACCTCTTTTTCCAACTCGCCTTCGTCCACGGCAGCCAGCGGAACCGGCTGTTCGACGGCTGTCGGCAGGGCCGCGTCGGACACCTGGCCCGCGTCCGGCAACGGGGTGGAAGCGGTCGGCTGCGAACCACCCACGTTCGGCGCGGCGGCCGACGGGGTCTGCTCGCTCGTCGGCTCGGCCGGCACAACAGGAGAAGCCGCCGGAGCAGGGGGTGTCGTCGTCGGTGCCGAAACGCCGCGGGCCGCCGGGGCGGACGATGCAGCGGGCGCTTCGGCAGTTTCAATAGGTGTGGTCGGCGTGGGTTGGGCCGGAGCCGACGTGGCCTGCACGTTGCGGCGTTGCGAACCAATTGGAATGCGCCGCCGCGGACGATCGGTGCGCGCGGGCCGAGACGAAGCTTGAATCGAAGAAGACGGGGGCGAAGACGGCGAAGCCCCGGAGGCGTCCGTTTTCGACTGTTCGCCCGAGGCCGCTGGCGATGGGGCATCGGTCGCACCCTCGGGTCGCGGCGTTTGAGGCTCGGCTGCCGGGGCATCCGACTTGGAGGCCGACGACGGCGGGCTGGTCTGGTCGCTCGCTTGGTCGCTCGTCTGGTTGCCCGTCTGGTCGCCCGATGGGGCTTGCGTGTCGGCAGAAACCGAACAGGAAGCCCCGTCACCCGGTGCGGGTTCTTCCGACTGGCTGCTCGATGCAGGTGGCGCCACGTTGGGGGCGGTTGGCATTGGCTGCGACTGCGCGTGTGGTAGCGCCCCTTCAGGTTCCACGGGCTGATCGCTGCCCACCGTCGGCTGCGGATGGGATGCATCGGACGCGGGCGACTGTGGAACAGAAGCTGCGTCGTTGGCCGAGGTCTCCACCGTGGAAGCGGCCGGGGGCGATGGAACCTGTTCCGCTGACTCGGAACCGTGGTTGTCTGAACGACTAGAAAATTCTCCGGGGTCGCTCGTCATGGCAGTGGCTTACCTTGCTCCGTTGATTCAACGTCCGTCAAGATTTCATAGCGTAGCACGCCATTGCAAACGCTGGAAGCGATCAAGGGCTTCCTGATGGGTTTGAATGCCCGAGTTGAAAAAGTGAAAACATGCCTCGACGGTTGATTGCGCTCAAGTCGCGTCAGAGTCGAGTTAGTTATAGTTGTGGGTGTGGGCGAGTGCGAGAAGTTTTGTTTGTAGGGATTCGACATACGGCATTCGCATCGTGACGTTGGGCCATATGGGAAAAAATACGTGGGGCGATCGACCCGAGCCCTCCGCGTTGTGCCGAAACATCGACTGAAGAAAACGCGGGCAGCCCGTTGCATGATCGTCGGACGGAAGACCGCCTGCTCCCAGCGATCACGTTTGCCCTCGCGGCTCGAGGCCGGCCCATCCCTTCTCAGGCCCAAACCACCAGATCCGTGGCGATGCAGCTTTCACAGGCGATAACGACAACATGAACGCCAACCTGATGGTGACACAACCGCCGGGCAAGGCCGGTTTCCAAGGTCGTCTCGGGCGAGCCGGACCACGATTCCGTGCGGCTGTGTAGTGTATCAAGGCCGGTGGGTTGAAGATAGTAATTTTCAATTCCCACCACTGCTTTGAGAAGCGGCTGCTCATCGTCCCTTGCCTGGCGCGGCCGCCAACACACGGGGCTGCTTCCGGAATCGGGGGGCGTTTGCGGAAAAACTGCTTTTCGGCTCCCGTTGCAGCATGTTTTTTTCGCATGAGCAGTGCTGCGGGGTCTTGCCGAGGATCGCAACGGCCGCATGAGAAAGAATCAGACGCTTCGCCTACGGCCCAAACCTCAGACTCGGCTGTGTGTCGGTTCCGACACACAGCAAGCCTGCATGGCAGTCCTTGGCACGATCAGGCCCGCCGAATTCAACCCCGGAATCGAACGAGACTGTGGGCTGAGATGTTACAGCCGGCGCGAACGAGCGGTTCGGTCGGTCGACGGTCGAGACGACCGCCTCCGTGGCGTTGGAGGCGCCAACGGGCGACTGCCAGCGATGATTGCGCTGTTGCCGTTTTTATCCGGCACAGCATTTTTGTTTCTGATTTTTTGTTTTTGCGAACGGCACGCCGTTTTCGCATGCGGTCGCGCGGGGTTCGAGCCCCGTTGGTCGAGGACCGAACAACTTCGACCGACGGGCGACGCGCCGCAAGTTTCGGTTGCAGGGGGCTTGCGACGGCCCCAAACGCGGCAAAAATGAATCTTCTCGACGGCCAGAACCGTGTCGTGGTACACGATTTTTGCCATGCGCGTTTTATTTCCCTTGGCGCGGCTGACAATCGCGGCGGCAATGGTCGATCGGCATCGCCGGGCGGGCAGGAGGTGTTGCGGAGAATGCTGCACCAACGAGTCGGGTAGAGACGCCGGCCAAGAAGGTCGTACCGCTGTTCATGTGCCGTGTGGCCAAGGGCTGGTTACAATCCTGGCTCACCTGTTTGTTTGTTTTGTTTCTCTTTTGTTTTGTTTGCCTGTTTTTCACCGATCCACAAATGAGTCGCACGCCCGAGCGTTTCGAGTTCGATCCAGATGCTTATGGCCCCGTGGTCGCTTCGTTGATTGGGCCCTGGCGCGACAACCGCCTGGATGCCGGCACACCCGATCAAGCGGTCTACGAGGCGTTGAAGTCGCTATCGCCAGAAACCTTGGCGCCCGAAAAGCGGCTTGTTGATCGGCAGATGGCTTCGGCCTGCTGTGCCGGGCTTTGGCTGTATCACGACTTTCTCGACGCCTCGCACAAGATCAGCCAACAGATCAAGACCCCAACGGGCAGCTTTTGGCACGGCATCATGCACCGCCGCGAAGGTGACTACGGAAACGCAAAATACTGGTTTCGCAACGTGGGCTCTCACGAGGTGTTTCCGCAGCTTCACGCCGAGGCCGTGCGAGTGGCGGCAGATGCAAACTGTGAAGAAATCAGCCGGGCGCTAGGACAACAGGCTTGTTGGGATCCGTTCGCCTTCGTGGATTGGTGTGAAGCGGTTGTTTGCGGAGGGCGGCAGGCGTGGGAACCGGCATGCCGTCGGATTCAGGCGTGCGAGTGGCAATTGCTGTTCGACTATTGTTTTCGCCACGCATTCGAGGTCGCTTGAGCCGGCTCGACCGGGCGGTGCTCGGCACGCACCGTGGAATGGTTTTTTTCAGCGGTTGTTCTGCGACTCCGGCAATTCTGTAGCGGTAGCCGTTTGGCGCTACGCTGCGGCTTGCGGGCGAATTGCGGACGGACGTAGCGGCGAGTAGCCAGTGCTTGGGCAGGCGACTGCCCCCCTTGCGGACGAGGGGTGGGTAACCTACGGCCGTCCGGTCAATCACAGGCGACCGGCGAAGCCATGTGATATGAAGGGGGCACCACAATGTGCCGTGCCACTCGGATGGCGGTTCGTGCGTGGTCGAAGCCCGGCGGGTGAACAGGGCAGCAAGTTGCTGTTCGATTGTCAGCCGGCGAGGTCGCCATCGCCAGAGCGTCCGGCATGTGGGGAGACATGCACTTTTGCCATCCGAAGCGGGCCGGATTGGCCGAAAAGCCGGCGTGTGCCAGGAAAATCGACACACCCTCTTGACGAGTGGTATCGTCTGGCCGACGCTCGACGGCTTGTCGGGCAAACGGCCGTGGCGGTTTGCTCCCCGCTGTCTCTCAACTAGAATGGATGGACTATGAGCGATCAATCCAACAGCGATGCCGAACGGCTCGAATTCAACTTCAACGAGAGCCTCGGTTATTGGATCTTTGCAACAGCCCACCAGCTCTCGTTGGCAATGAACGAGGAGCTTCAAACGCAAGGCATCACCTACCGCCAGTGGGAAGTGCTGGCGTGGATCTGGTACCGCGGCGAGCTTTCGCAAAGCGACCTGGCCAGTTGCATGGGCATTGAAGCCCCGACCTTGGTAGGCGTGCTCGACCGCATGGAGCGCGACGGTTGGATTCGTCGTGTGCCCTGCCAGATGGATCGCCGCAAGAAAATCATTCAAGTAACGGAGCGCGTAGAACCGGTTTGGGCCCAGATGTTGGCTTGCGGCCTGCGCGTGCGGGAGCGGGCAACCCGTGGGCTGAGCAAAGCCGAAGTGCTGCAACTGCGCGACACGCTCGAAAAGATCCGCAAGAACCTCATGGCCGAATCAACGGCGGCCTGCGACTCCGAGTCTCCCACCGAACAGCCGGCCGTGTAGGCTGCGGCCTACCGTTGAACACGGCGACGCCCCACATCGCAGCGGCGCTCGATCGGCCGATCGGCTGCAAGGCAGGCCGAGGCGCCGGGCAGCGCGGTGTTGTCTGAGGATAACAGATGATCCGTTGGCGGTATCCAGCGAGTGTTGCGTTTGCGCTGCTGTTGCCTTTTTCAGCAGGTCTTGTCGGCTGTGGGAAATCGTCTGCGCCAACGGGCCAGAATGTGGCGGCCAAGGTACGCGTTGCGCGTGTGCAGAAAGCACCCGTTTCGCCGTATGTGTCGATGGTTGGTACGGCCACGCCTATCGAAACCAGCATCGTGGCTTCGGAGGCCTCGGGCGTGGTGCGCAGCTATCCGTTTCGCGAGGGTGCGTTCGTTCACAAGGGCGAGGCGCTGGCCGAGTTGCAAGACGAGGCCCTGGCGATCGAGCTTCAGCGGGCTCGCGCGCTTTGGCGGCAGCAGCAGCAGAAATACGCCGAGTTGAAAAGTGGCTATC
This sequence comes from Planctomycetaceae bacterium, assembly GCA_015493185.1. Taxonomy (GTDB): domain Bacteria; phylum Planctomycetota; class Planctomycetia; order Pirellulales; family JAEUIK01; genus WGDQ01. Next base: position 379 of record WGDQ01000991.1, on the reverse strand, counting down.
GGCCCGAGGAAATCGCGCAGGCCGAAGCCCGCATGCGGGCCGCCGAAGCGGCCATTCATCTGGCCGAATCGCATCAGGCCCGGCTTCAAGATCTTGAGAGCCGCAACAGCAGGGCAATTACCGAGCAAGAGCTGGACCAGGCGCGGTTTGAAACCGAAAAGGCGCGGCAAGATTTCATCGAGGCCAAGGCCGACTACGAGATGAAAGCGGCCGGCTACCGCGAGGAAGTGGTGGCGGCGGCCAAGGCAGCCATGGACGCCGCTGAACACGAAGTACGCCGGTTGGAAGATGAGATCCGTAAGCACACGGTCCGCGCGCCGTTCGATGGTTTTCTGGTGGTTGAGCACACCGACGTTGGCCAGTGGGTGGAAGTCGGAGG
>WGDQ01000990.1 GCA_015493185.1 Planctomycetaceae bacterium | reverse complement strand
GTCCGCGTTTGAACGACAACTTCTTCCTCATTCCCGGCCAAACCGTCTTCAGCGACGCGGCCACCGATCAGCTTCTCGGCGGCAACGACCTCGACTGGTTCCTCTACGGCTTCCTCCTCGACACCGCCCAAGACCCCGACCCCTCTGAAACCCAAACCAACACCGACATCTGAAGTCCAATTCCTTCCTGATCAATCGAGCCCAATTCTCTTGGTATCGACTCTAACACGATCGCTAGACCCAACCCCATCGGAGGGTTTTACCTCATCCTCGGGATCAAGCTCTCCGTCAGGTTCAACTTCACCATCAAGGCCCCGCCCATCACCCCGCCTATATTCCATCGCCATCCATCACGATCGCCATCCATCGCGTCCCCGCGTCTCCGGGAGCGGTTGGTTTTTGCGTGAAGTAAGCAGTACTGGCTGGTGCGTTGCATTGTGAGGCGGAGTCTTTCGTACAGCCCGTAAAATTGGCAGGGGCTAGCGCACTAACGAGATGCCCGCTGTTGGTTTTTGGCAGCATGTGGTCATTTCGCCACGTATATTTGCGTGACTTGCTTGCCGGGCTTACCTGATCCGCAAAGTTTTTTGCCCGCTGTCGACGTGTTGGTTTGCCGTGGTCGTATGGGTGCCTGCGGCATTGTGCGGCCAATAGATTGCAGGACGTACTGGGTGACTTTCGCGATGAGAACGGCTCGCTGGGTGCTTGTGTGGAGTGTTGCCCTGCTGGGGTTGAGCAGGACGTCGACGGCGACTGTCGCGCGACCGGTTGGCACTGGGGTAATACAGGGAGAGGCGTGGTCGACGGACCGGACGAGCGAAGCGACGCTGAGGACCGATGAAACGACGGCACAGTTCGTTGGCGTGCCGGCGGGATTGCGGGTGCCTCTTAGCGAGCCAGAGCGCGCGTTGGTTCTCGACGCGGCAGACGGCGTATTCGATACGCATCGACTGTTGGTGGCTGGCTTGATTGCCAGTGGTGTGACGGATTCTGCGATGCTTGATCGGTACGTCGAGCAATTTGAACGGCTGGCCAACCGATTACGATGCTCCGTGGCGGCAGATGCCGACGAGCAAACCAAAGCGGTGGAAACACTCCACTTTCTGCACGCTGAGGTGCTGCAAGGAAGCTACGGTCGTGAAATTACGACATTGACCGCCGCGTTGGACCAAGGCGACTACAACTGTGTGAGCTCGGCGGTGTTGTTCAACTGCCTAGCGCGATCGGTAGGACTTCGCGTGCAAGGTGTGCGGATGCCCGGTCATGCGTTCAGCGTGGTACAGACTTCCGACGGAGCCGAGATCGAGGTGCAAACGACCTGTGCCGATTGGTTGGATCGATCGGCCGAAGCGAGGCGATTGCCAGCCGGCACAGAGATTGGCCATGGACCACGGCATGTGCTTAGCGATCCGCAATTGGTGGCTATGATTTACTTCAATCGAGGCGTAACGGCGATCCGCAGCAAACGATACGAAGAGGCTGTGGCCCAGAATTTCAAAGCAATCTGGCTCGATCGGCATTTTGATAAGGCGCGACACAATTTGCTGGCCACACTCGATCGTTGGGAGACCGACTACTGCGAGCAAGGGCGTTACGACGATGCAATGCGCGTGTTGGGCTACGCATTACGAATCGCGCCAACGCATGAGACGCTGCACACCAAATATGCAAACCTGTGCCACGACTACGTGGTCCATCTGCTCGAACGGCAGCAATATGAAGAAGTGCTGGCCGTGTTGGCCGAGGCTGGGAAGTTGCTCGGGCACGACCCATGGATCGAACAGGCACGTCGTATTGTGCTTCGAGGTGGGGTCGTAAACGACGAGTCGGCCACTTCGGCCCGTTCAGATATAGCCCATCCGCATAGTGGGCAGCATGAACAACCACTGTAGCGTTCTGAGGTCCAAGGCTCGCCGTTGGGTAAAGAACACGCTGCACTGGGGTCATCGCACTTGCGGACCGCGCCAACAGTGGCCTGTTGCAAAACCGGTTTTCTATCCAAGGGTATCCAAAAACCGTTCGATTCTGCTTGGTTGGGTTTTGACCGATCCTCGGATCAGGCATGCGACCAGGTTTGCTTTGGCTCGACAAAGTTTTGTTTCGTTCCCGTCGACGAAGCCATTGCTCAACGGCTGGGTTGGTCCGGGGAGCTGGAACAACCGTTGCAATCGTTAGGTGCCGGGCGCCGTGCAAGATAGCTGGAGCAACGTTGTTTGACCCGGCAGCGAATGTGACGTAGGTATTTCGTTAGGAGCGCTGCGACGGCTCGATTGGCGGATGTGCAGTCCGTAAGGCGATGCACTGCCGTAGCTGCCTCGCCGTGTCGATGAGAGATCGGCACGGCCCCGTCTCTTCGGTTCTTTTCGTATGCCAGGTCCGGCACGGGTCTTCTTGTCGCATTTGCGAGACCGCTCTGCTCGTGGTTTCCGGGTACGATCTTTTGCAGTGCGCGGTAGTGCCAACCGAGGCTGAGAGAGAAAGCCGAGTTGACCTGGCCGGCTGACAGACCGCATGTCGCTGCCGGTGGAAGGGTCGGATTTGCACCTTGAGTTTGCCGCTGTTGGCCGTGGGAAAGGGGCGTGGATGTATGGCGTCGGTAGCTGAACCGGGGGTTGCCTCAAG
>WGDQ01000989.1 GCA_015493185.1 Planctomycetaceae bacterium | reverse complement strand
GATGCGCGTGGGAACCTTGGGCGGGCTCGGCTTTGACGCACTTCGAGTGCGTCACCCAACGGCGCGAGTCGACTCGTGCACAGGCTGCGCCGACGTTTACGCCAAACGCGCATCGCGACGCCCAACGGCTGGTTTCTACAAGAAGGCCAGCCTACGCACCACAGCCGGCGCCGGCGATCGTCCTAGAAATCCGTCCTTGAAATCGCCGCGCCCCGATCGCAGCGATCGCTGGCCGGTAGTGCCCCGATGCGGCACCCTTGAATGCACTTATGAAGCAGTGCCACCTTCATGCGGAGCCGTTTTGTTGCAGCAAACGGCGCCATCGTTTCCGGCGCTGTGCCAGGCGGCGCTGAAACGAGTTCAACGATCGGACGTGGCAGAGTCGGCAGGGTAAATACACCATGCCACCGCATCCCGGACACCGACGCGGTTCGCCGTGTGCAGGCCAACCGTCCAGCTCGTCGGGCTCTGGCGCGTCGCGACGCTTTCCATGGGCAATGGCGACCACGGTGCCCCGGCTGATGCCCACGATTCGGGCGATCTTCCGCTGCGACACTCCCTGAGACAACAGATAGCGGACCTGCTCGACTTTGTGCTGAGCAATCACGACAAGGGCACTCCTCGTGTGGCCGATCTGCGAAAACGCGCATCGAAGAAGCGCACGCTGAAGATGGATTCTGAAAAACGAGTTCCAACCGCCAAAAAACGCAAACACTGGTGTGCTGCGTGATGATTCATGGCAGCCCGAGAGCCGAGAGGTTGTGAAAAAAACTGCCCACGGGCGGCCCATCCGCTCCACCGGCGCGAGCCCACTGCGAGGTGCTCACTTTTTTCGCAAAGCCAAGGCCCGTCGCTGACGAGCGACTCTTGAGCCCACCCTACGACACGACCGACGTTGCCTGATCGAGCGCGGCCTGCTGGCCGCATGGCATCGAGGCGGACCGCTTCAAAAGTCGTACTCGCCCAGCTCGCCATCCAAGCCGGGCACGTAGGGTACATATGGTTCTTCTGGTTCTTCCTCGAACGCATCCAGCAGCCAGTCGTCGTCCAGAACGAGAAAGTCTGCGTCGAGCAGCTCGTCGGCGCTCGGTTCCACCGTTTCCCAGGCGGCCTCATCGTCGGCCGAATGTTCAGGACGCGACTCGCCAGATGGATCGTTGGGAAACGCCTCTCTCAGTGCGTGTCGCTGAAGTTCCTCCTGCGGCGGCCAGGTCGAAGATGCCATCGTCGGGCCTCCTTCGTGTTCGTTTTCGAGGTCGAAACGTGCAAAAAACGCAGGCTGGCGGCGAGGCGGCCAAAAGTTTTGGCCCCCGCAGTTGCGATCACATCGGCCGCATGGTAGAACCGATTTCCGGATGTTGCAACCAAAAATTAGACCACTATTGTGTTCATAAAATGCGGTTTCTCTGGCGCCGTCGCCGGCGACTCGACACGAACCGCAGCGATAGATACGATTGGTCCGTTTCCTACCGAACGGGCCAGGAGGCTGATCGAAAGGGCTGCTTGATGACGTTGGAAGCCTACGACGCGGAACAGCTTGACCGTTTGGCGCTGCGCGTCTTCGATATTGCCGCTATTTTACGAGGAATGGCTGAAACCCAGCGCCGCGAGTCGCTGGAGCGCTCGCTGCTGCACGACAAGAAAGCCCTCGAATGGATCGATCGCCTGGAGCGCTGGGCCCGCCGCGCCGAGGCCGAAATGCAGGTCGACGTCCTGCGCGCGCAGGCGGCCGCCGACGCGCGACGCGCCACAAGCTATTCTCGCGGGTCGAAGCGCGCCGGATCCCGTAAGAAAAAGTCGTGATTTTGACCAAAACCCCGCGGGACGTGCTCTCAACGCAAGACGCAGTTAGGAATTATTAGAAGAAGTCGCTGCCGTGCCGCGTTGCCCCCGGCCGGTGTTCTTTCCAAACGCGCAAAGCTTGTTGGTTGCGAAAGGCATGGCCGTTGTCGTCGTTGCGCGAGGCGGCGCGGGCAAAGTCCAGTCTGTGGTCTCAAGTGTCCGAAGAACAGTTTCCAGGCATGGAACGCCACCCGCCATTGGGGTGTTCGGAACAAATCAACACGGAGGATCGGCTCTTGACGCATCGTGGACCTGAAACCATGCCGCTTTCGTTTCTTCACGCCGCTGTTGGATTGGCATTTTTAGCTGTTTGGGCGCTGATCGGCGATGTTTGCATTCGCCCGCGTTGAAATCGGGGCCCGTTGATTTCGGTGGCCATAAGGGAAGGCACATACGGGCTGGGGCCGCTCGCCGGTTCGAATGCCGACCCTACGCTGCGCGAGCCCAATCGCTGCCTCTTCGTGGGGGCACACGTCTGGCGGTCAACGCGCCCCCGGTCTTCAGCGATCCTCAATCGTCTTCCTTTTCGGTGGGATCGGTTCGTCGTGCTCTGTCGCCGTTCCCTTCGCGCATCCACAAAAAAGAGCATCACGCCGCCCCTGTTGGTGGTATGTTGTTTCTGTGAAACGACTTTCGTCTTTGTTTCCTGTTCGGCGGCGGCCCCTCGCTCTGGCCGCCCACCGGCCGAATGACGGGCCCGTGCGCCGGATGGAAGGCTGCCGTGTTCAAACGTGGCCAACCGTGTCCACCTACGACGAAATCGACCGCTGGCAAGCGCCGCCACCGCGGCACACCGCCCTGATTGGTGCCGGTGTTGCGCCAAAGTAGGTACACTGGAGTAATGCATAGGCACCTTGCGACCTGAACCCGAGACGCGAAGGGGGCTATCTGTGCCGGCGTAGGGTTGCGTTGGCCCGTGTATGTCGATTCTCGGGCCGAGCACAGAATCGGAGGGCCGCTGGTTTTTTGGTTTGTCGCGCTTCCGGCCGGTTGCCCGAAGATCTTGTCGCGCATCGATGCGGTCCAATCAGGCGCTCGGTTGGGCAATGTGCAACGCGCCGGCCTGCTCGTCGTCCGAAACGATGGACCAATGACGTAGCGGGAGCAACCTTGTAACCCGGCAAACCCGCACGGTTGCGGAGACGCGTTGGATCGAATCGATCCGTTGAGACACGGCGTCGCGGAATCGAGCGCTCATCGCTGTAGCCTGCCGATCGGCAGCGGAGTTGGATCGAGCGGATGGCCGATCAACGACCAAAGCGAAAAAACGCACCACCTCACGCCTCGCCGCCCGATGCGACAGGCGCGGACGCGACCGCCGAATCCGGTGCTGATAGACGTGCTGCGCGGCACCGCTCGGAGGCCTCTGCACCGTCGGCTTCGGAAGGGGCAGCCCAAGCAGCGCCGCGCCGCTCAGGCAGCTCGACGCAACGGCCATCTGCCGGAAAAGCAGACCCGCGTACAACATCTCCAAACGCGGCCCCGCCGTCGCGCAGTACGAAGCCGCGGCGCAAGCCTGCCATCGTGCTCAAAGAAGACGATCAAAACGCCGCAAGGGGCAGGCAGCACACGGTGATTGAGCTGCCCGGCTTGAAGACCACCAAGCGCGAATGGCTGATGATGATTCCGAGCTGGGCCACCAGCTTGATTTTTCACTCGCTCGTGTTGTTGGCCCTCGCGTTGCTGGTATTGCCAAGAGAGGAAGAACCGCCGCGCGATCTGTTGGCTTCCACCGTTGCGCGACAGCGCATCGAGGAGTTTGAAAC
>WGDQ01000988.1 GCA_015493185.1 Planctomycetaceae bacterium | reverse complement strand
GCGACAGCCATCGAATTGCTCAACTTCGGCAACTTGGGCGCGCACGAGGTTGTGATAAACAGGCAGGGTTCGCGTTTCGTCAAGGCCTTGCCCGCCGAGCGCAAGAAAATCTGGCGCGAGCACCTGCTGCGGCTGCAACTGTTCCGCCAAGTTGATATCGCCCTCCGCGCCGCCGGGGGCCGGATCGTGGCTGACTTGGTACGGGAAATGATCATCTTGCACCTACCCCAGACGGAATATCAGAAGGAGTTTGCTGCGTTCATCGACTGGGCAACCTACGGCGAGTTTGTTCGTTACGACGAGGAAGCTGACCAGATCTTGGCACCAGAACAAACGCCAAACCCGCTGCGCGAAGAGAATCCGCCGGATACCTCTTTGCCCCAAGCTTGATGGCTTTCAAGCGTCGCTGGTTGCCAGTGTGCCGGCTGTTTGTCTTAAAGCCGCTTGGGCCGGTTCGACGAAGGAAGTAATCGGGCGTTACCACTATAGGCGTCACCGCTGTAATTTTCGTGCGCGCCCGAATGGTTGTGAAACAACCCGGTGCTAGGTCGTGTTGACATTCCAGCAGTACGAAGATCGGGAGGATGATATCACTTCGCCGTCTCCTATTGCTCAAGGAGGAGCGAAATAAAACGGCGACGTGAATTGACGGATGAATAGTGGACGAAGATCGAGCCTCTTCTGCCGGGCCGCAAGGGCGATCCCGGCCGGTCGGGGGAAGACGATCGCAGGTTTGCCAATGCGGTGATCTGGATCGCGATGACAGGGGCGCCCTGGCGCGACCTGCCCGAACGGTTCGGCAGATGGAACTCGGTCTTTCAGCGGTTCAACCGTTGGTGCAAGCGCGGTGTTTGGCAGCGTGTGCATGAAGCTCGGGAAGGCGACCTCGACTTGGAGCACCTTCTGCTCGATTCCACGATCGTCCGAATCAAACACTACCGCCGCGTGGCAACCCGTTACGAGAAAACCGACACGAACTACGTCGGCTTGCTCTGTCTCGCCTCGCTGCTAACGACAATCATCTGATTGACAACACGACCTAACAAACCAGAACGACGGCCACCACGGACGGTACCGATGAACTCTACCGCAGGATGTGCGCATTGGAAGCGGACCCAGCGAGTCATTGCATATGTGATCGTCGCCACTCTCCTGCTGTCGCTTCCCGCATGTACCATTCCGCGGTTGAACCCGCCGGTACAGGGACCACCGTTGCCCGAATCGTTCGGCGAAACCAGCCTCGACGAGGGTCCGAAGCTGTCTGGTGAGTACGAGGAGGTTGCTCCGATCGAATCCGGCAGCACCGAGTCTGCTGCGAGCGCCGACAGTTCGGGCAGCCTGCCATGGAACGAGTTTTTCCAGGACCAGCAGCTCATCAGCCTGATCGATCAGGCGCTCGTTGGTAATCAGGAACTCAGAATCCTAAGGCAAGAAGTCCAAATCGCCCGTTACGAAATCCAGGCACGCCGCGCGGCCATTCTTCCATTCATCAGGTTTGGCGCGGGCGCCGGGCTGGAAAAGAGCAGCCGATTCACGCGGGAAGGTGCGGTGGAAGAAGCTCTGGAAGCCGCACCAGGCAAGGGGTTTCCCGATCCGGTTCCCGATTTCCTCGTCGCCGCCAATCTCTCCTGGGAAATTGACATCTGGCGACAACTCCGCAATGCCCGAGACGCCGCCAGCCTGCGCTTCCTGGCGACACAAGAGGGACAGAACTATGTCGTGACCCGTATGGTCGCTGAGATTGCCGAAAACTATTACGAGCTGATGGCGCTAGACAACCGGCTGGCAACCCTGGACGCCACCATCGCGATTCAGGAGCAAAGCCTGCAGGTGGCCCGGCAGAAAAAGGCGGCCGGTCAGGGCACGGAGCTGGCAGTACAACGGTTTCAGGCCGAGGTGCGAAAGAATCAGAGCCGCAAATACCTTGCCCAGCAGCAGATCATCCAGGTCGAGAACCGCATCAACTTCCTGCTTGGTCGAAACCCGCAACCCATTGAACGGCCATCGAACCAATTCCTTGATCTGCCACTGCCACCCCTGTCCGTTGGTGTTCCTGCCCAACTGCTGCAAAACCGCCCCGACATTCGGCAGGCCGAACGCGAGCTGTCTGCAGCAGGTCTCGACGTACTGGTCGCCCGTGCTGAGTTTTTCCCAAAATTCGATATCACCTCCGGCGTCGGCCTGAATGCCTTCAACACAGCATACTTGCTGACAACGCCCGAATCGCTGATTTACAGCGTTGCAGGCGAGCTTACCGCGCCATTGATCAACCGGGCTGCGATTCGAGCAGAGTATCTTAGCGCCAACGCCCGCCAGTTGCAGGCTGTCTATAAATATCAACAGACTGTGCTGAACGCCTTTGTCGAGGTGGTCAACGGCATGAATCGGGTCAAGAACCTGAGCGACAGTATTCAGCGCAAGAGAGAACAGGTCAGAGCGCTGGAAAGGTCTGTTGACGCGGCCAACAGACTTTTCGTGGCTGGTGAATCCGATTACATCGAAGTCCTTCTTGCGCAGCGCGAGTTGCAGGAAGCAAGGCTGGAATTGATCGAATCCAGACAACAGCAACTCGCAGCCGTCGTCAACACCTACCAGGCACTTGGCGGTGGCGGTACGTTGCCCGGTTTTCCCATCATGCCCGACGCCTGCCCACCGCGGCGGACCTGGGAAGACTGGGTGCTGCGTCCGTTCGAACGCCTGCAACCGTTTGCTCGGCGTCCTTTTGGACTGGGGGGATTTCGCCCCTTCAAAAGGCTTTAGAGCGTGTCACAAGACAACGGGTCGCAAGCAACACGACGAACGAACTAACAAGAGACATGAGGGGGCACCTTGCGATACAAATGGTTGTTCGCCCCACCTGCATCGCGAGCGAGGTCCGTCCTGTTTCTCAATAAGCTGCCGCTGCTAACAAAAAAACGGCGACACTCGAACAGTGGTTCGGTTGGTTCGTTAAGGCGCTTTCTCTTCGTCTGGAGGCAAACCTCGCGGCCGCGTGGCTGTGCGGCTGCGGCTGCGGTTCATTCGCCACCGTTGAGAAACGCAAGCAGCGCGCGGTTCCAGGCCTTGGGACGCTCGAAGTAGGGCGAGTGGCCGGCGCCGGCGATTTCGACCACCTGGGCATGCCGCATCAGACGGGCCGCGCGACGGATCGATTCGGGCGTGAAAATCGGATCGTGCTGACCCACGATCCAGAGCGTGGGCACTTGCAGCGCTCCGAGTCGGGTGTGGTCGTAGCTGGTGAGTCGCAGCAAGGCCGGAATGCTTTTCGGCGGTGGCTCGGCCAGGCTGGCAAGCTGCTGATACAGAAACGCCCGCGCCGGATGCTGCCGCGAAAACGCCTCGCCCAGTGCCGGGTGTCTTCCCAGGGGAAACCGCCCGTCGGCCGGCATATGGGCGCGTGCCTGGGCAATGTAGGCGTCGAACTGCCGCGAAATCTCGGGTGTGTACACCCCTGCGATCGTGTCGGCCAGCGTGAGCGACTCGACCCGATCGGCGTGCTCGAGCGCCAGGCCCATCACGGTCCAACCACCCATCGACTGCCCGACCAGATGGGCGCGTTCGATCTTCAAATGATCCAGCAGCGCCAACAAGTCGTGGGCGCTGGTGGCCGGTCCGGCTTTGCGTTGCCGATTGGTCGATCGTCCAAAGCCCCTGGCGTCCCACGTCACCACGCGATACCAGCGGGCCAACGTGGGCACCTGCTGATACCACACGGCATGGTTGCCGCCATAGCCGTGGCATAGCACGATGGCCGGCTGCTGGGCATCGCCGCTGGTTTCGTAGTAGATTTG
>WGDQ01000987.1 GCA_015493185.1 Planctomycetaceae bacterium | reverse complement strand
GCCTACATACCGCCCTCTGAATTTACCGAGTTTCAGGTAAGCCTCGAACAACACTTCGGCGGCATCGGCATTCAGGTCATGCTTGATGACGACGGTCAGCTCACGGTGCTCAGTCCGCTGGTGGGCACGCCCGCGTATGAAGCCGGGGTTCTGGCGGGCGACAAGATTGTCGCTATCGATGGCCAAAGTACCGAGGGCTACCGTATCGAAGACGCCGTCCGCGTTTTACGTGGCAAGCCAGGCACACCGGTCAAGCTCACATTGCGGCGCAAAGGCGAGCCGGAGCCGATCGACGTTGAGATCCGACGGGCGGTAATCCAGGTCGAAACGGTCATGGGCGATACGCACAGGCCCGATGGTTCATGGAACTTCACGCTGGAAGAATACCCGACCATTGGCTATATCCGCATCACCTCGTTTAGCGAACACACGGCTGACGAGTTGCGCAAAGCGGTTGACGGCCTGCTCGAGCAAGGCATCGAGGGCTTGATTCTCGATCTCAGGAACAACCCCGGCGGGCTGTTGAAAACATCGATCGAAGTATGCGACATGTTCATCTCCGAGGGCGTGATTGTCAGCACTCGAGGTCGCGGCGGTATTGAGCGCGAGGTGTTTTATGCCCATGCGGCGGGCACCTATCCAGACAACTTTCCAATGGCCGTTCTCGTCAGCCGTTTCAGCGCCAGCGCCAGCGAGATCGTGGCCGCGTGTTTGCAAGATCATGGCCGGGCTGTGATCGTCGGTGAACGCACGTTTGGCAAAGGGACGGTTCAAAACCTGTTCAGCCTCGAACAAGGGCGCAGCGCACTGAAACTTACCGTGGCGAGCTACTGGCGACCCAGTGGGCAGAACATCGATCGTCGCCCCAATGCCACTGAAGACGACGCGTGGGGCGTCACGCCTGATGAAGGTTTTGCCCGTGAGCTGTCAGACGACGAACTTCGCAAGCTGCTGGAGTGGCGCCGTCAGCGCGATGTGGTACGCGCGGCGAACGCTCCCCAGCCGCCCGAGCCCCAACCACCGGCCTCCGAGGTCGACCCTCAATTGCAGTTGGCAATCCGTGCGATACGAGACGCCCAGACGCCGCCCAAATCTAAAAAAGCGGAGCCGAAGGCGGACGCCTCGGCCGAGCAGGCACGTTGACCGATCAAAACGAAGCAAGCACCCTGCTGTCACCTCGTAGGCGAACTCTCAAAACTCGCCTCCTGCAGCAAGCGACGAAACTCGCCAGCAATAAAAAAAGATCCGGTCACGCACAGGAGATCGTCGTCGCGGTTTGCCAGGCTTCGAGCGGCGTGGAGCAAACGTGTATGCCTCGCTCATCGGTGCCTATCGAGCGGGCGCACGCCGCAAGCTGCTCGGGGGGAACCGAGCGTGGATTGGTCTGATAACGTGTGAACACAACCTGGTCGAAGCAAGGCAGAATCCGGGTTAGCATGCCCCGGATGTCCTTATCTTGGCCAGCGGCAAAAACGAGCCACTTGCAACGCTTGGCAAAGCTCTCGTCGAGCGTGCGCACTAGGGCTCCGATCGAGGCTTCGTTATGAGCGCCGTCGACTACGACGGTGGGCTTGCGCTGAATCACTTCGATTCTCGCTGGGCAACGGGCTCGGCGCATACCGAGTCGAACGGCCTCCGGGGCGATCGCCCAACCCTGCTGCCGCAGTTGTTCGATCGTGGCCAAAGCCGTGGCAGCATTGGCGGCCTGATGGCGACCGATCAGGTCCATTTCCAGACCCCGATACGAGGCACGCGTTGGCGCGATTTCTACGTCGACCCGGGCCATGGATGCCTGCTGATCGAGCAGGCGGGGAGGAAAATACTCGAAATGAAAATCCCGCCCAACTTGCCACAGCGGCGCATCGCACTCTGCACAGCGCCGAGCAATCACTTCGCGCGCCGGGCTTTCGGCAACACCACTGATGACCGGCACTGAGGGTTTGACGATACCGGCTTTTTCGAACGCGATCTGTTCCAAAGTATCGCCCAACTGCGCCATGTGATCGAAACTGATGCTCGTGATTACGGCAACCTTCGGCCGACAGATGTTTGTCGAATCCAAGCGGCCGCCCAGTCCCACCTCGAGCACAGCCAGATCGACTCGTTGCCGGGCAAAGTGGCACAGTGCCATAGCGGTTGTGATTTCGAAATAGGTAGGGCCGCCCTCCTGGGTATGACAGCGATCCATCGCCTCGACGACCGGTCGAACCAGCTCAACCAACTCGACCAACTGCTGCGCCGATGCCGGTTCGGCGTCGATCGCAAGACGCTCTTCGATTCGGTGAAGGTGCGGCGAACTAAACACGCCCGTGCGAAGCCCCGCCGCTGTTGCTATCGAGGCAATCAGCGATGCGGTCGATCCTTTGCCTTTCGTGCCTGCGATGTGAACGATGGGCAACCCTGCATCTGGGCAGCCGAGCCGCTGCGAAAGTTCACGCATGCGGTCCAACTTGAACTGCCGCGCGCTATAGGGAGTCGACAGCACACGTTCGTAGTTGACGCGGCCGTAAAGGAAGTCGAGCGCGGCCTGATATGCCCTGTTCTTCGGCGAGGCGTCGTGATGCGATTTTCCAGACATCGTGGGCATGGTGGTATTCAACGGACTAGAAAAGCGGCACGAAAAAAAGCAGGGGCCAGCCGTGGCCAACCAGCATCGGCCGAAAACCCGCAGTCTAGCCTGATCGCGAGCTCTTGTCGCCAGCAGCCGCGCTTTTGCACTTTGCCAATGGCTCGAAATGGTGCAAGCACGCGGCGGGCCAACCCCGGGGCGGCCAAAAGCCTCGGAAACGACGGACACGCGCATGCATGAGGGCCGGAGGAGTGCGGGTTTCTCCTCCGGCCCTGGTGGGGGTAGGAAGTGGGGCAGGAATCGAGGTGGGACTTGAAAAACAACGTAACGTGCCGGCCGGCACGCGCAACGCGGCAACACGTGCCGCACCGTAACCACAGTTGCGTCTGGCCAGCTCAGCACCGACCGAGTCAGGCAACCGCCATACGACGACCGCTCGAACTGTTTGCCGGATCACGTTCGAGCAGCTCGCAAAGCTGCCGCATTCGGTCGACGTCGCGTTTCATAAGTGTGGCCAGCAAGTGCTCGCTTTTTGTGTGTTCGGCCGCTGGCCAGCCGTCGTAACAATCGCCCAAATGTTCAAGCACGTCTTTCATAGCCAGCAAGATTGCTCGACGGTCCATTTTGGTTTCCCCCTGGTTGCTTCTTTGTCGTTTCTTGTTCGCATCGCGTCGTTTGCACAACGACTCGCGGTTCTTTTTCGTGGGATAGTCATCATGCGGTTCGCACAGCAAGCCGGGGTGCAACGGATCGGGTGATACGAACCACGTTGCCCTCTGCCGGCCACCGCTGGCTTTCGATGATGCTGCCACGGGTTCTAAGCACGTCGTGTGCCAAGCTTCAGAGAGGGCCCGTGAAAGGCGGCAGAAACCGCCCTATAAATCATTGCTGACCAAGAAGTTGCGGCCAGTCTTAGAAATCCGAGGCATGAACGAGACGCATCACCCCAGCAACAGGCCCGATTGTAAGAACTGCAAAACTCGCCAATTGCCGACTCCTTGTTTCAGGACCGTCAGATGAAACCGTTTCGACACCCGAAACACAGCCATTCCACGCTGGAAGCTGCCTCGGAGCGTGTCCGTCCGAAAAGGTGCGTCATGCGAGTCGTTTGACCATGAGGTGAATGAGGGCGATTTGCACGAAGGCCTGATCGCTCGGGGGTGTGCGTTCGTAGAACTTGGCAGGGCGGCAGGAACGGTTGAGCCAGCCGAAAGTCCGCTCGACGATTCACCGCTTGGGTAGAACCACGAACCTTCTCACCCACACCGGATG
>WGDQ01000986.1 GCA_015493185.1 Planctomycetaceae bacterium | reverse complement strand
GTACGTGCTCCGCTTTCGCAAACGCCCGCCCAAGCCCAAAAAGGCCAAAAAGCCCTAACCCCGGGTGCCAACTTTTTTCCCGACTTCCCGGCTTCCCCGATTTTTCTGGCCATTGGCCGACGGGATGGATGGGATGAATGATCCCATCCCCTTTGCGCGATCACCTGTCCGCACCATGCCGCGGAAAGCGCCCAATTCGCCCATGCGCCCTTTCCCCAAGGGGGGGCAGAATTCCTTCCCCCAAGGGGTAAAATCTCCGCCCGGCCCGTTTCATCCGTCTGTCCGCAACGGCGCGGCGCCTTTTGGCTACGACATCTCGAGACGCGGCTGCCGGAACGAAAAATTCACGGCCAACTGGTCTGTTGTGCGTACTGGGCAACCCACCACCAGCCTGCCTATAATGCCTCGAAGCCTTCAGACGTCCGGCTATTTCCCCGGGGTCCTGTCACCCGTGAGTCGCAATCGCAGCGGTCGCCGTGCGCAGATCGTGCCCGCAACCGCGCCCGCACGCTGGATAAGAAAAGGAAAGGGGTTGTTGCTGCGCGCAAAAAAAGAGCCCTTGCTCGCCGTACAAGGGCTCTCATAAGGCTGTCCGGGATCGGTGAACCCTGAAGTTCACTTCATCCGGAGACCCACAGCCGTTTATGGATATCGGGCCACGCGGCAGGCAAACTTTAGCCGCACGTTGAAGAACGGTCCGATCGCAAAGCAACGGCGATTGCCTCAGGCGCGCCAGGGCAGGGCGGTCATGCGCAGCCCAACCGCAGGGGCTGCTTCGGCGGCCTGGCACCGGAATGCAAAACGCGGAAGCAACACACGAAAGCAGGCGAGAATATTCAACCGCTTCCCTCGAAGGAGATTCAAACCCTGATGAAACGTGTCGCGAAGCTCGCTTTGGAAGATGGCACCGTATTCACCGGCATGGCGTTCGGGGCCGATGGAGAAGTGGACGGTGAAGTCTGCTTCAACACGTCGATGACCGGCTACCAGGAAATTCTGACCGATCCCAGCTACCGCGGTCAGATCGTCACGATGACCTACCCGGAAATCGGCAACTACGGCGTCAACGACGAAGACGTCGAAAGCCCGCGTCCGTTCTTGTCCGGATTCGTCGTGCGCGAGGCGAGCCGCATCGCCAGCAATTTCCGCGCTCAGCAACGCTTGGATGAGTACCTGCATCGCCACGGCATTGTCGGACTGGCCGGCATCGACACACGGGCGCTTGTGCGGCGTATCCGCATCCACGGGGCCATGAAGGGTGTGCTCTCTACTCAAGACACCGATGAGCGGCGCTTGGTCGAAAAGGCCAAAGCCAGCCCCGGGCTGATCGGCCGCGATCTGGTCCGTGAGGTCGTGCCACAAGAGCCCCGCACGTGGGACGAACCGCTGAGCCCATGGGCCCATTTGTCAGGCGATGCCCCGGCAGATGCGAACACGATACCGCCCGACCAGCGTCCTCACATCGTGGCGCTCGACTTCGGCATGAAGTGGAACATCGCCCGGCACCTCTTCACCAGCGGCGCCCGTGTGACCGTGGTGCCCGGCACCATGAGTGCCGATGACGTGCTCCGCTACGAGCCCGACGGGGTGTTCCTCTCCAACGGCCCGGGCGACCCCGAACCGCTCGACTACGCGATCGAGACAATCCGCCGGCTCGTCGATCGCTGCCCGATCTTCGGCATTTGCCTGGGCCATCAATTGCTATCGCTCGCCTGCGGAGCGCGAAGCTTCAAGCTCAAATTCGGCCACCGCGGCGCCAACCAGCCGGTGATGAACCTGAAAACCAAGCGTGTCGAAATCACCTCGCAGAACCACGGCTTCGCCATCGACGCCGACAGCCTGCCCGATGTGCTGGAAGTGACGCACATCAACCTCAACGACGAAACCATCGAGGGCGTCCGGCACCGTGAACTGCCCGTTTACAGCGTGCAGTATCATCCGGAAGCCTCGGCCGGGCCGCACGACAGCGAGTACCTTTTCGGCGAATTCTTCCGCGCGGTCAGCCAGGCTCGCCAGGCATAGTTTGGCGCCGGCCACCGGTGCGACGGCTCGGCAGCGTGCCCGCCCCACGTGCGCTGATGCACCTTTTTCTTTACCTTTTGCTTACCGCAGTTTGTTTACCGCAGTGGCCGTCAGACCACCGGGGGGGAACGGGTAAAACGGCCGACGACGAAACCGTGGGGCGACACCGTTCGGCGCTGCTCGACAATATTGCCCGGCAACGCAATCCGCTTGTTGCCCACCTCTCGTGTCGTTTCAAGTCCCCTGCGCTGCGTTGGGCGATTCGCCGAGAACGATCTCCAGCACTTCCATCACGGCAATCGCTACCGACGGGCGACGAATCATCTCGCCCTGCACGCATTGGTTCCACACGCTCAAGGCGTGACGAATGTACTGGGCTTTCGACTCTTCGACCAGCTCGGGGCCGAGCATCCGCAGCGTCTCGGGCCATAGATCGCGAAGCACCTCGAGCGACTCGCGTTTGCCGGCAATCGCCTCGAAGATCGTGTCGTCGAGCCGTTCAAGCTGCTCGACAACCCGGGGCGAGTTCACCCCCAACACTTCCGACGGGCCGGGCGCGTCGATCGGCGTGGGCTCGGGCGCCTCGTCGAGCCGATCGTTGGCATCGGCAGTGGCGGCCGATTCGTCGATCGCGGTGCGGGCCGCGTCGTAGCGCCGGCGTATGCCTTGGAACGGCTGATCCGTGGTTCGCAGCGAAGCAAGCCTCGATTCGCCTGATTCACCCGATCCGCCCGATTCGTCCGGTTCGCCCGATCCGTCCGATTCATCCGATCCGGGCAAGGGAGCATTGGTCAGCCGGCTGGCCACCTCATCGGCCAACGCCAACCAGGCGTCGCGGTCGAAAACCGTTTTCAACGTGGCCAGACACTCTCGTGTGCGCCGAAAGATGCGCGGCGCCCGCCGACACTGCTGCTCGAGCAGCTCAGCAACACGGCTTCGTGCGTCGTCCGACCGCGCGCCTCCCTGTGTGGCAAACACCTGGCATGCGCGGCGCACCAGTTCCGCCGCCATTGCCGCACGCCCCTGGGCGAGGGCCTCCTCGTGCGCGGCCACCCAGCGCTGCCAAAGCGCCGTGTCGTGTGGCGAGCGATGCAGCAGCCCGGCCAACTGGCGCACCAGGGCCATTTCCGAAGATCGCAGCTCTCGCTCGTTCGAGGCGCCTCGCGCCGGACTCGTCGCGGGTGATCGGCTCGCCGATCGACGGGCCGGTGCCGCCGATCGTTGCGACGCGACCAGCGGACGCCGGCGCATCTGTTCGCGCAAGCGATCGCCCAAGTGTTGCAGGTTGTCCAACCGCAAGCCGGGACGCGGTTCCGACAGGCACTGCCGCAAAAAATCGTATTGCCCGCCGATCAGCGCCTCGTAAACCAGTCGCGGCCATCCGGCAGCCGGTGGCTCGGGCACCTGATCTTCGACCAGATGCCAGCCGAACAAACCATACCGACTCGGCTCGCGATGCGATTTGTGGCCTCGTCGGGGTAGCCCCACAAGACGAAATGGCCGGCGGGGAGAATACCGCAACCCGGTCGAAAAGGAGAAGCTGCCGCGGCACTCGATGGGCACACAACTGAACAGCCCGCGAATGCAGCGATCAGCAACCCTGCCGGCACAAACGGCCACTCGCGGATGTTCGAGCACGGCCGCCAGAAACGACGCGAAATGGTTCGCGCCAACGGACGACGACAGTTCGCGCAACACGGCCATGTCGCCACTGGCCGATCGCCCGGGAAGCCGCAAGGGATCGAGCCGTTCGGGCACGGGCTGGCGTACCTCGATCGCTCCCCGCGCCTTGGCGGCCGTGAGCACGGCGAACGGGTTATCGCCAAATCGCTTGAAATCGCCGGCCGAAAGAATCAGGCAATGCGTGTAGATGTTGGCCCCGCCGCGGCCGCTGTACTCGGCACCGGCCACCGTGGTGCGCGACACGCAATACGCGCCGCTGGGCAGCGGGTGAAAGTTGATGCTTTCGGCCACGCCGCTTTCGTCGGTCCAAAGCGAATCGTGCGACGGCCCCCAAACAGCCAGTTCGCGAGCGTCCGAGTCGCGCAATCCGGGGCTGGCCGCCGTCAGATGATAGCCGGCGCGCTGATCGTCAATCAACGACGTGAAAATAGCCTGCTCGACTTCCAAGCGTGCCAACTCCCACTTCGTACCATAGTGCGTCGTTGTGTCTTGCCATACGTCGATGCGCGTCGGTGCGCATTCCGTTAGGCATCCGTTGCGATGCATTCGTTGTGCGTCGCCGATGTGGCCGCGACGCGTCCGCCATGCGTGCTGCTGACTGGCACCTGCTGCGCGCGCACGGCGTTATGCTGCACGCATATGCTGCGTGTCTGTAAGCGTGTGCCGTGTGCTGCGCGTGCGTTCGTTGTTGCCCTTGCATGTTGTCGGTGCTTGTTGTGCGTTGTCGCGCCGCGCTTCTCTGGCTGCTTTACCGGCAAGCATTCGATGGGGTGCCCGCTTTCGCTCAGAAGGTATCTTCAGAATCGCTTCCAGGCCCGAGATTGTGAGTAGGCGCTTCATATCAAGGAGGGCGAAGCAGGCGAATCCTCGTTCGACGGGTCGATGCAGACCGACGACCAGACGGTCGGCCCGCTCGCGATCGAAGCCGGAATCGGGTTTTGAAGACCACCTTCTCAGCAAGCCGTTTCTGAAATCGTGGCAAGCGCGTTTTCGCTGCAAGTCGGTGCGCTGCCCGGGCAACTGACCGGGCGCCGCGACCCGCCGGCCGCCGGCGCGGGGTTTTGTACGCGGTTTATGCGCGCAGTTGCGAAACGAGCCACTCGAACGGTTCGATGATGCCACGCGGTTCGATTCGCAGCGGAGTGTTCATGCGGCCCCCCTCGGGCGTGGGCACCTGAGCGCATGCCCCGGCCACGCCTGTGGCAAAAAAGCGGAAGCGGCGAAATCGCTCCTGGCAGTGGCGCATCAGTCCGCCCGCGTGTTGCGAGGCATAGGCCGCCGCGTCGAGAAAACATTCTTCGCACCGGTCGGCCTTTGTGAAAACAATGGCCACCGGACGCACCGGCCATCCTCGCTTGGGGTCGTTGTCCAGCTCGATCAAATAGCTGAGCAACTTCATTGTGAAAAAGTCTTCATCGAGCGAACCCTCACGCAGCCGCATCGCATCCACCAACACCATCACGCCCGCGCACTGCTTCAACAACGACTGGATCACCGGATAGGTGTTCGGGTGTTCGATTTCTTCGAGAATCGCCTCACCCGCCATGTCGGGCATAATCAGTTCCACCGGCCGGCGCCGTCGGGCAACCCGCACCTGGCAGTGCACCCAGTTCCAGCGGTCGGGTTCGTTGGGCGTTTTCACCGGAAACTCGCAACGCCTCAGCGCGGCCATCGTGGCTTGTTGCAACGTGATGGAAAATGCCCCACGGGCCAGCATTTGCAGATCGCCTCCTTGGCGCGACAACATATCCATCAGCATGCCCAGATAAACCGTTTTGCCGGCTCCGCTGGGGCCAATGGCCGCCAACATTTGCGGGCGCACCTTCTGTGTGGTCGCCTGATGGGCCAGGGCCATGGGCGCAAAACAGTGGCGGCACAGCTCCGCATCGAACGTATTGCCGCTGCCGCAGATGTAGCAAGGCACCTGCACGGCGTACTGCGCCAAACGGTAAGAATCGAGCTCAATGGCGTTCTGGTGGCTCATGCGCACACTCCTGCTTCCACGGTCGCCTGTGGTTCAGCCGGCCGCGGGCCGTTGCCATCTTCGAGCCCCTGCTGGTCTTGCACTTCAATACCCGTGGCTGTCGGATCACCAGCCAGGTCGCACACGCTCAGTGCACAACGAAAGCCGATATTGTGCTTTCGCGCAATCGGGTCGTCGCCGCTCTGAAACTGGCACGTTGCCTGATTGTCGAAATAAGTGTCGAACGCGCCGCCGCGGATCGTCTTCATCGGGGTGGGCAGCAGCAGTTCGCGGCCCGGCTGCGACCAGTTGCCAAAGCTGCTGGAGGTCCACTCCCACACATTTCCGATGAGCTGGTGAATGCCGCCCACGCTGATTCCCTGGCCAAACTGATCCACCGGCACCGTGTCGTTGGGCCCCGAGCCCCACAGGTTGGCCCGCTTGCGGTCCATCAAATCGCCCCACGGATACCGGCGCTGTGGTCGCGAGCCCGCCGAAAGGTTGACCGGCCAACTGCCGGCTTTTTCCCATTCGGCCCCGGTCGGCAACCGCTTGCCAACCCACCGCGCATAAGCGGCCGCTTCGTACCACGACACGCCCACCACCGGATGGTTTTCGCGCTGCGGATCGTAGCGACCGTTTTTCCAGAAACGCGGACCGGGATAGCCGGTCAGATCGACGAACTCGAGCACACCGGGCCATATCTCCGGATCCCAGATCGCCATTTCCTCATAGCCGCCGGCCGCCACAAACTCGTAAAACTCGCGGTTGGTTACCGGGTAGCGGTCGAGAAAAAACTGCTCGACCTGCACGACCAGCGGGGGTGCGTCTTCGGCCGCTTCGTCGTCGGTAGCGTCTCCATCGCCCCAGCGGCCCAAGGCCACCTCGCCTGCCGGCACCAGGGCCATGGCTTCTTCCATCGCTTCGGCCGCTGCGCGGAGCTGTTGCTGGTCCAAATTCGGCGCGATCTCGGG
>WGDQ01000985.1 GCA_015493185.1 Planctomycetaceae bacterium | reverse complement strand
GGTCGCTGGCGGCTACTCCGAAATCGACTATGGCGTCGACGAGGCGTGGGCCGATGTCGGTGTGAGCGTTCAGAATAATTTTCTTTCGTCACCGTCGTTTTCATTGGCGGCGTTCGACGACACCGGCACACACTGGTGGGTCGCGGGCGGCATCAGGTTCCGCATGAACTCGCTCGGCCAGTCGGAGATCACGGCCCAGTACAACGAGAACGACAACGTCGGCAATATCAATTTCGCAAACCCACTCCTCTTTGGCTCGACGATTTCGGGCCATGGCTTCGGTGGCTTCGATTACAACAGCTGGGGCGTCGCCTTCGGCCAGAATATCGACGCCATCGGTGGCCAGCTCTACATCGGCTATGTCCACCATGAGGCCGAGTATAACGATATTGCGCTGAGCAATTTCGCTGCGGCGGTCGCCGGTGGGTTTCCGGTTACTGAGACCCAGATCGACGCCTCGCTCGATCAGGTGGTTGCCGGCATGCGCATCAAGTACTAGGCCGAGCAGGTTAACAGCCAAAGCAGAGGAGACAGCCACCTCCGGATGCTTCGGAGGTGGCTCTTTTTCTGTGCCGCGCGAACGCCCCCTTCTGGGCGCCTGCGAACCAGGTGCACATGCGAATCAGGTTGCTCAGGTGGTTGCGGCGCACATGTCTGCCCATCGAACAGTGATTGGACCCAAGGGATCGTGCCGGGCCGGTATTGCGGCACAAAACGGGAACAATTTACCTGTTGGTAACACCTGTCGTGTCAGATCGGCCACAATTTGGGGGTAAACCTGCGGATTGGCTATCGCAGTGGTTTACTCGATTCAGCGCTTGCGTCTAATCATCGGATCACGATTGTCGAGTCGTGTGCGTACCTGCATCCGCCGGCGTTGAGCCTCGGGCCACTCTTGAGCGATTCAAGGGATGATGGTCAAGGGCTCGGCGGAAGATCATAAGGACGCCACGGACAAGTAATCCCCACAAGTAGTTCCAGTTGCGTTGCGTAAAGGGTCGCGGGCAAGAGCGTCACTCGCGTTCTGGCCTCGGCCGCGGCGAGCATGCGCGCGTGCGCTGCTCCTTTCACAACATCGAACGAATTGAAGTGGAGATGGATATGATTGGGGGACTGAAGAAAACGTCCAGTCGCTTCGCCATCGCTGCCGCTGCTGGCCTTCTCGTGGGTGGCTTTGGTCTGACCCCGGCAAAGGCGGCAGACCTCGGTGGTGATTGCTGTGCAGACCTCGAGGAGCGCGTTGCCGAGCTTGAGGCGACGACGATCCGCCATGGCAACCGCAAGGTCTCGATGACCATCAGTGGTCAGGTCAACCGGGCCCTTCTCTGGTATGACAACGGCGAGGAATCGGATGTCTATGAGATCGACAACGACGAATCCTCGACCCGGATGAACATCAAGGGCAGCGGCACGATCAGCCCGGGTGTCACCGCCGGTTACCAGATCGAGTTTGACATCGAAATCGGTGCCTCGGGTGGTCGTATTTCCGCGAATGACAATGACGACGCAAGTCGTGGCATTCAGCTCCGTCGCGCTGAATGGTGGGTCAAGAGCGACCGCCTTGGCAAACTGACCGTCGGCCATGGCTCCATGGCAGCGGACGGCGCCTTCGAGGTCTCGTTCTCCGATGCCTGGTATGGCGGTGTCGGCTACGGCGTGGCAACCACCAACAGTGGCAGCTTTACCATCTATAATAACAACGCCCAAGCCTATTCGGGCTTTTCTTGGGGCTCGATCGGCACCGACAACGACAGCTCGCGTCGCAATCGGGTGCGCTACGACTCGCCGACCATGGCGGGTTTTACGCTTTCGGCTTCGTGGGGCGAGGACGACGAATGGGATGTCGCGCTGCGCTATGCCAACGAGTGGAATGGTCTGCGGTTCGCTGCGGCTGTCGCCTATTACGTCGACATGGACGACAACGGCGATTTCCCGTGGGCACCGCAGACCTGTAATGCACTGGGCAATGGCGACAATTGCATCGAGCTGACGACATACGGTGGCTCGATTGCCTTCCAGCACGTGCCATCGGGCGTTCATGTCGAAGGTGGCTTCTCAAACCAGGAGGCCGACGACCACAACCCGAGCACGCCAAATTTCAAAGACTTTGAGCATTGGTGGGTTGCAGCCGGTATCCAGTTCCGGATGAACAGCCTCGGCAAATCCGACCTCTCGGTGATGTACATCGAGAACCAGACCCCCGTTGGCCAGAGTGTGTTTGGTGGTGCGATCGTGCCTGGCACGGGTATCGATTACACCGCTTGGGGCATCGGCTTCTCGCAGGCCATCGACGCCATCGGCGGCGC
>WGDQ01000984.1 GCA_015493185.1 Planctomycetaceae bacterium | reverse complement strand
GCTCGATAGCAACTGGATTCATGCCAAAATCGTGTATCCCGACGGTACGCCGGCCGCCGTTAACGATCGGGCCACGCAGCGGCTCGAGCAGGCCTTTCTTCAGGTCAGCCGCCAACTGGCCGGCGAAGATGGCGAACTGGTGCACCTGGTTCATCGCACGGTGGGCAGCGGCATGGCCGATGGTTCGATGGGACCGATGGATTCGAGTTCTCGTGCCGAGGGGGGACACGTCGGCGCGGTGACGGTCGAGCTGGTCGACACCTCGCGGCGCACGGTGCCGAGCGATCGCCTGATCGCCGAGTGGCGACGCGCGGCCGGAGAATTTCCCGGCGCCGAAAGCCTGACGTTCGGCACGCCCAAGTTCGGCCCCGGCGGCACGCCCATCGAGTTCAAGCTGCTGGCCCGCGCAGAGCACATGCAAGAGCTCGAACAGGCCGTCGAGGCCTGCAAAGCACAACTGACCCGTTACGATGGCGTTTTCGACGTGGCCGACGACTCGCGCCCCGGCAAATGGGAATTCCAAATTCACGTGAAAGACAAGGCCAAGGCCATGGGCGTTCCCTTGGCCGAACTGGCCGAGACCGTGCGGGCCGCCTACTACGGCGAAGAGGTAATGCGTTTGCAGCGCGGCCGGCACGAAGTGAAGTTGATGGTCCGCTATCCACGCGATCATCGACGATCGCTGGCCGACTTTGAAAACATCCACATCCGCACCGCCGATGGCGCCGAGCGGCCGCTGACCGAACTGGCCGATGTTCGCGTCACTCGCGGCTATTCAGAAATCAACCGCATCGATCAGTTGCGAGCCATCACCATCACGGCCGACGTGGACGAAGCCCGCGGCAATGCGCGACAGATTGTGCAGGATTTGAAACGCAGCTACCTGCCCAAGCTGTTCCAGCAGTTTCCAAACGTCCGGGTTCGCTGGGAAGGCCAGCAGGAGCAAACCACCGAGTCGATCGACAGCCTGCGCATCGGCATGATTGTTGCGCTGTTGGGCATGTTCGTGCTGCTCACCTTGGAGTTTCGTTCGTATCTGCAACCACTCATGATTCTGGCGATCATTCCTTACGGCGTGATCGGGGCCATATTGGGCCACGCGATGATGGGCATGCCACTTACGCTGTTCAGCGTGTTCGGGCTCGTAGCGCTCACGGGCGTGGTGGTAAACGATGCCATCGTGCTGATTGATTTCATCAACCATCGACGCGCCGATGGCCTGCCGTTGAAAGAGGCAATCGTTGATGCTGGTTGCCGGCGGCTGCGCCCCGTGTTGCTCACGTCGATTACGACCGTGGCCGGCCTGTTGCCGATCTTGATGGAAAAGTCGTTTCAAGCGCAGATCGTGATTCCCATGGCCGCCAGTCTTTGCTTCGGGCTGATGTCGGCCACGTTCCTGGTTTTGCTGCTGGTGCCGGCCTTCTACGTCGTGTACGGCCGTGTCGTTTTGGGTGAAACGATCACGCCAGACGAAACGTCGACCACCCCCGAACCACCAGCCGAAACGGCGATCGAGGCGGCCGCAGACGACCTGCCGCACGAACGAATTCTGGTCGACCAGTAGCGCCAGCTCTCGACTGGAGGCGAACCGCAAACACCACCGGTTCTCCCACGCCGCTGGCAACGCGCAGGGCTACACCGACAAAGCAAAGCAACGCAAAGCCACGCCGGCAAAGCAAAACCATGTCGGTAAAGCGAAGTCGTGTCGGCAAAGCGAAGCCACACCGGTAAAAAGCAGCGGGCCGATACCGCCCCGCCCTACCCTGCCCTGCTAGCGCAAGGGGCTCGTATGACGTGCGCGTCCGATTGCGCGACCGACCGGGACATGGCCGTACGAGGTGCGTCTGGCCGCCGCGGCCATCGTGCCACATGGGCGCCTAGCGTTTGCAGCTTCTCGGCAAGCTTCTCGTAGCCGCGGTCCAGATGATAGGGCTTCAGCAGCGTGGTGGTTCCCTCGGCGGCCAAGGCGGCAAGCACCAACGCAGCACTGGCCCGCAGGTCGGTGGCCACCACCGGCGCGCCACGCAGGGTGCCGACACCGCGAATTCGCAGCGTCGATCCGCACCGATCGATGGCGGCCCCCATGCGGGCGAGTTGCGTCACGTGGGCGAAGCGATTCGGGAACACCCGATCTTGCACGTAGCTGGTGCCGCGGGCCAAGGCGGCCACCACGGTAAGTTGCGCCTGCACGTCGGAAGGAATGCCCGGGTAAGGCAGCGCCACAATCCGCAATGGTTGTGGCCGCGACGATGCAGCAACAGCGATCGCCCGGCCAGACACCGAGACCCGGCATCCGGCTTCCGCCAGCACGTCGAGCACGCGCTGCAAATGACGTGGCTGGCTGTTTTCCACCCGCACCGATCCCCCGGCAACCGCGGCAGCGATAAGCAAGGTAGCCACTTCGATACGATCGGGAATGACCGCGTGGCGACACGCGCCGCCGAGTTGGTCCACTCCGTCGATTTCCAGCACGGGCGTGCCCAGCCCCCGGACCGATGCTCCCGCCCGATTGAGGAAACGCCCCAGATCGACGATTTCCGGTTCGCAGGCCGCACCATAAATGGTCGTCCGGCCGCGG
>WGDQ01000983.1 GCA_015493185.1 Planctomycetaceae bacterium | reverse complement strand
CTTGCCAACTGATCGATGTATCGGGGTCGAGCAATTGGCGCAGCCGAAGCGAGCGACTGTTGTTTTGCTGGCTGATCATATAAGGCGGATAGTCTTCTGGTCGCGGGGCAGCCGAGGGGCAAACATTTTGCGGTCCGCTGTTTGTGTTCATCAGATAACCCGATGGCGGGTTTTTAACTTGCGGTAGTTCGTCCAGTGTGTGGAAACCCTGCCAGTGGGCCCAGGCTTCCGAAGCCGGTCGAATCTGATGACTGTCGATACGCGTGTCGCGTTTGGGTACACGGGCATTGCTGATGTAGAAGATGTCGCCCGAGGCATCCGCATACACGATATTGAACATCACAAGGCCCAGCGGCGACAACGCGCGACGGAACTCGTCGACGTTCGTAGCCCGGGCCATGTTGTAAATCTGGCCCGCGCGCAGTGGTTCGTTGGAAAGCGGTAGGGCAAAAGCATATGCCACGCCGTCCTTGGTCGTCACCACAGGGCCCACTGACGAACGGCGCACGGGCAGTGTCACTTCACGAAGCCCTTCGCGATTGCGAACACGATATGTTTCTTCGCCAATTTCCAGCTTTTCCCAGCCGCTAGGCCCTTTGAATCGGGTTGGATCGTCGGGGTCGAGTTCCAAGGCAAACACGTCGCCCAGATCAGGACCATTGACTGTCATGCACCATGCGGTTTGCTGAGTCCTGCCCATGCTGACATACGGTGAGCCGAAAAAGCAGGCCCCCATGCAGTTGATATTGGGAGAAACAAGGTGCATCTCATACCAGCGGAAAAAGCCGTTGTGGGGCAAGTGCGGGTCCATTGAAAGCATGGCCGCGCCAGACTGCGACCGCTCGGGCCGCACGGCGAACTGGTTGGATCCCACGGTGGCTGCGCGAAGCTGGGCAATTGGTTCCAAGCCAGCCAGTTTGATACCGGCTTGTTCCAGATCGCGTATGCAGTGACTGATGCAGAAAAGCGTTTCCACATAATCGGCGAATGCTAAAACATGCTGAGGCTGCACCGGCTCGATCCAGTCGGGCACCGACTCGCGGTGTTCGGCGATATAAGCGTTTACGCCTGCCGCAAATGCGTCGAGGTGTTCTCGGTATTTTGGCTTCAACTGCTGATAGTGCTTTTCAGCACGTTGTGGAACGCGAAGCAGGCGAATCAAATGGTCGAGCCGCAAGGCAAGAACGCCTTCGCGTTCGGCAATGCGCCCCTGCGCTCGCAGATAGTTTTCAACAAGGTTTTCCAATTGGTCTTCGGCTTGGGCATACCCGGCGCCGAAGAACAGGCTGCGATCGTCGCGTGCGATGATGTGCGGTACGCCGTAGCGATCGCGGACGATACGTACAGAGCCGGACTCGGGCGGCTCATATGCTTCAAACGATGCGCTTTGCGCGACGGAAGCGGTCAAGCAGAATGCGACCAGGACGGTTAGCAAGAATTTCTTCATCGAAGTTTCCCTCTGCACTCGGAAACGATAGGGAGGTGGTGTTGGGACGCAGAGCGTGCGTCTCCACCAAAAAGAGGAAGTGAGCGTGCGTTGTTGTGTAGTTTACGAGGTTCTGGCACCATGCCACCAAGCAGCGGGGAATTGCTATGCTTACCTCAGCACGCGCCGTGCGAACCAGTGTTTTGATTCTGGAGATACAGCCTCTTCGATTTCCGGGAACAAGTCAAACTACATCCGCCGTGGGCTGCGACGAACTGTTGCCACATTGAACAGTAGCAATGAATTTGCGCCCCGCCGCGAGACCTCGCTTGCGAAAAGGCGAGCCACGACCAGCGGCCTTGGGCGCTAGAAGAAACGTGTCCGGGCCAAGGAAGAACTGGTATCGAACCAGAAATTTCCACGGCGGCTTGACACCCCCAAACGGGGTGTCAAGCTATGCAACCGGTCGGTGCGGTGTCGTTCTGTTTATTTGAGAAGGAACGACTTACCATCTGAGCATCGCAGGGGGCGCCGTTGCCGAAGCGTGGGAACCTGCCAGTGGCTGCGGACAAAGGCAGGTCTGGGTTTATATGACTTGATGTGGCCAACTTGCCTGTAGCATGAATTGTTCGATTCGCGCCGCAAGATCACAACAGGGAATGTCTCCTGTGGGGAATGAAATGGAAGGACGTGCTCCCCGGCCGCTGCGGCATCGTGATGAGCACAGGTCGCCTGCTACATTCAGCAAACGCTGAAGCGAATAG
>WGDQ01000982.1 GCA_015493185.1 Planctomycetaceae bacterium | reverse complement strand
TTCGATTTTTTGGCGCGGCAAGCCGGCTATCGACGAGCCACGCCACCATTCGGGATCTTCCCTTTGGCGGATCCTCGCATTGGGCCAGGCATCGATCATCGCACAGTTCGCGATCGAAGCCGGAATTGGACTTTGAAGACACCTTCTCAATCGTGGACGTACGTTTCCAAAAATCGGGCCAGGCGGTGGAAGTCGGAACCTGGTTCAATGTAGCGCACCACCGTGACCAGTGTTTCCGGGTCCACCAGGTCGTCGAACGGCACATAGCGCAGATCGAGCTGCCCGCATACCGAAACCATCACGCCGTCCAGTCCCTTTTCGACCAGCGCGCGATACGCGCCAACGCCAAGTTGGCTTCCCAGCATCACGTCGAATGCGTGTGGCCGCGCGCAGCGCGACTCGTACCCCAACTGCACCGCGGTAACGCGTCGCGATTTGCCCGTCTGTCGTTCATACTCTCTGGCAACGAGCCTGGCGAAAATCTGCCCTAAATTCACCTTCGAAATGGCAATGTGGCCGTGCTCGTCGCGGCTGATGCCTTCGAGGTGTTTTTGCGGCAGGAATTCAGCCAATCCCTCGGCCAGCACGATCACGCCATACGGCTTGTTTTCCACCTGTTCGCGAATGCGCATGGTGGCCACAATCCGCCGCACAACGGCGTCCATGTTCATGATCTTACGGCGGGTCACTTCGCCGGTTTCTTCGTGACGCACCTCTTCGTAGTCGACGAATTTGTCGGTGATGTCTTCCACGCTGAACGTCAGGCTGGCCTCGCCGGCAATGCCCGCCCCGTAGGCCAGCCAGCCGGCGCTGCGCCCCATGGTTTCGGCCAGAAAATAGCTGCGGTTCGACTCCGCGTCGGCCAACAGATTGCGTATCTCACTCGCCAACGTTTCAACGGCCGTGAAGTAGCCAAACGTGAAATCGATGCCCATGTAGTCGTTGTCGATCGTTTTGGGAATATGCACGATCGGAATGCGGCGACTGCCCTCGGGCAAATACTGCTGATAGCGCCGCAGCTTGTTCGCCGTTTTCAGAGTGTCGTCGCCACCAATCGAAATCAGGGCGTCGACCTCTAGCGAGCAGAGCGCGTCGTATACGGTTTTCAGCGGCCCGGTACGCTGCGGATCTTTCAAATGATCCGGGTGCGAAATGTGCTTGCCCGGGTTTGTTCTGGCCGTGCCGATCAAAATGCCCTGCGTATTGCGGGTGCGTTTCAGTCGCTTGTGATCGATCACAATGTAATCGCGTCCCTCGACCATCTCATGATCGGGGCCGTACTCGATCAACTGCGAATAGCCGTAGAGGATGCCCAGTACCTCGATGTTCTGGCGCAGAAAAGAAACGGCGGCCGTCGAAATCACGGCATTGGCCGCAGGCGCCGGGCCTCCGGAAAACAGAATGGCCACACGGCGAATCGGCGGTCGCGTTTCGCCCGTAGCTGATGCGGCGGTTTTTTCCTCGGTCATCAAACCAAACTCTGTTCCAAGTTTCCAAAAGAAGCGTTACTACAAAAACAGCCCTCGTCGCTGTCAGGCTGCAAACCACTCGCACAGGCGTTCATCGAGCGATTGCCACAGCAACGTCGGCTCACAACATATTCATCCTGGTGGTCTCGCCCCGCACACGGTGATTCGCGGCGCCGAAAACCCCGACCATTCCCACACGCCGGCCGATCCAACACTGGCCGCGGTCCTGCGTCGCGCTGCGGCTCGCTGCACAAAGCCGACCGGCATATCGTGGGGCCGAGCACGTCCGTTTTTCGCAGTCGGCCTTGGCGAGGCAAACTCTCGATGCCCGACGCTCCGAACCCCGCCTCATTAATTCAGGGCTGATTGTGGAGCGAGAATTCGTCCAAAACCCAAGGCCGACGGGGCCGATGTCGGGGCCATGCGCTCTTGCCGCGCGGGGTGCTTCACCGAGCGGTAATTTTATGCACCCTGCCACAACCGACAACGGGGCAATACGACCAATGGCACGAAAAAACGCCGGTCGGCTCCGCAAGCAGCCGTTTGGGGCCAAAAGAAATTGGCAGACACGAAGAAAACGCGAAGAAAAAAATCGGTGAGCAGCATCCCCGCGGTCGCCTTGCGGCATCGGATTCGCTGCTCGGGCGGAAAGGCTTTTCTCAGCAGGGCAGCCGCCCGCCACGGCACGAATCGGGCGGCAGGGCAGGGGGGTTAGCAGTTCCAGGTCCGCTCGACGAAGGTCGTATCGACACGCCCTTCGGCGAAGGCAGCGTGCTCGAGAATTTCGAGCAACACCGGCTTGGTCGTCTTGATGCCCCGAATGTCCATTTCGGTCAGGGCGCGGACCATGCAGCGAATCGCTTCGCGCCGCGTCGGCTGATGCACGATCAGTTTACCCACCAGCGAATCGTAGTAGGGCGAGACGAAATACCCGCCATAAATGTGCGAGTCGAACCGCACGCCCGGCCCACCGGGCGAAAACAAATGTTCGATCCGCCCGGGCGAGGGCACGAAGTTCGCCTGTGAATCCTCCGCGTTGATGCGGCACTCGATCGCCACCCCTCGATGCTGCACGTCGTCTTGCGAAAATGGCAGCGGTTCGCCGGCCGCAACCGCAATTTGGGCTTTAATCAGGTCGATGCCCGTCACCATCTCCGTTACCGGGTGCTCTACCTGAATTCGGGCGTTCACCTCGATGAAGTAGAAGTGGCCCTCGCGGTCCACAATGAATTCGACCGTTCCCGCGTTGTAATAACCTGCTTTTTGAACCAACCGCACGGCCGCCGCGCACATCGCATTGCGGACCGATTCATCAAGAAACGGGGCAGGGCTCTCTTCGATCAATTTCTGGTGCCGACGCTGAATCGTGCAGTCGCGCTCCCAAAGGTGCACCACATTGCCCTGCTGATCGCCAATCACCTGCACTTCGACATGCCGCGGATGCTCGATGTATTTCTCCAAGTAAATACTCGGATTGCCGAACGCCGCGGCCGCCTCGGCCTGTGCCTGCTGAATGGCCGACTGCAATGCCAGATCGTTGGCCGCCACACGCATGCCACGGCCTCCGCCGCCGGCCGAGGCCTTGACCAGCACCGGAAAACCGATCTCGTGGGCCACTTGCAGTGCCTGCTGCTCGTCTTCGATCAACCCCTCGCTGCCGGGCACGACTGGCACTTCGGCTTCGCGAGCCAGGCGCCTCGCTTCGTTCTTATCGCCCAAGCGGGCCATCGCCTCGTGCGGCGGACCGATAAACTCGATGTTGCAGCTACGGCACACCTCGGCGAAATGGGCATTTTCTGAAAGAAACCCATAACCGGGATGAATTGCTTGCACGTTGCCGATCTCGGC
>WGDQ01000981.1 GCA_015493185.1 Planctomycetaceae bacterium | reverse complement strand
CCCCATTTGTCCTTCAAGACACGAATTATTGATTTTTCTTTTTTTATCTCGGGGGAGATGAAGCAGATCCGATGTTCGTGCCGGAATGTGTCCAAGGGACTTGGACGCCCAACCGGCGAAGGGCAGCTTCGACGAAGTTCGCGGGTTTTTTTCGGCGCCCTACCAATTTCCCGCCAGAAAAGAACCACCTCCCATGAATCGGTGCGGTCGCCCCGTTTGGCAGGTCCGCCCGAATGCACCCGGCCGCGTGAACTTCGATGCCGTTGGATATGGCGCGACGTGTTGCGTCTTCGCAGCGCGGCCCTTCTCAGCGAATCCCGGCCAGCGGCCGGTTCGCCCCGGTGGTCCAGGGAGGTAGATGGAATGAAAATGAATCGCTCGTCTTCGATCGTCGAGTACCGTCTCGGATCGCAGTTTCAGCAACTGCGCGAGAAACTACTCACCGACGCGTATGCCGATCGCCTGGAACGGCCGCTGGCTTTTTGGGCCTTGCCGGGCGACCGCCGGTTGCCGCTGGCGCTGATGGGCCGCACCGTGCGCGACCTGCTCACCACTTCGTTCGACGACCTGTTGGCCACGCCCGGCGTCGGACAAAAGAAGATTGCCACCTTGGTTGCGCTGCTTGATCGCGTGGCCGATCAACCCATCGAAGAGGTTCCCGTCGCCGAGTCGGCATCGGCCCAGCAACCCACCGAGCAACTTCATGCTCCCTTCGACGTGGCATCGGTTTCCGAAGTCAAATGGTCGCAGTGGCGAGCGGCCGTCGCCCGACATGGCTTGGGATCGCAACCGTTGGGACGTTTCGCGCCGTCGCTGCGCAATCTGCCTCGCGTCGTGTGGAGCACACCGTTGGAAACCTACGTCGGTCTCACGCTCAATGAAATCCGCCAATTGAAAACCCATGGTGAAAAACGCGTGAACGCCGTAGCCGAGGTGTTCTGCCATCTGTATCACGTGCTCTCAGGCATTGATGCCAATGGCCCGCTCGCCGTGCGCATCGTGCCGCGTTTCGTGCCTCGGATCGAGCAATGGGTGCTCGACACGCTGGCCTCGAAAACGTTGCCCTCGCCCGAAGAGATCGAGAAGCACTTTATCGCGCCACTGATCGATCAGATCGAGATCGACGCCGGCGACCACATTGCCCGATTGGCCGAAAAACGAATCGGTCTCGACGGCGGCGAGTCGAGCGTTCGGCAAACGGCCCGCAAGCTCGGCATCACACGGGCCCGCGTTTACCAACTGTTGGCCGACATCGGCGCGATCATCAGCATCCGCTGGCCCGAGGGGCAAGCACTGGCTGCTCAGCTTTCCGATCGCATCGCCTCCGAGACGAGCGACCCAGCGCGCTACGCAGCCTTTTTCACGGCGGTCGATCTCTTCTTCCCCGGTGCTCGAACCGCATCTTCAGAAGCACGCGGAGAGGGCGACGAAGCGGAATTGCCCATCGACCAGCGCCGTCGGGCCAGTTGATCGCTCGCGCCTCGGCGCTTGCCCATGCCAATCGCGTTTCGGGCTCGATCCGACCCATCTCCCCACATCCACTTCTGGCGGCCACGCGCGTGCGCCCAACCCAACCGCTGCCAACAAACCTGGTGGTGAAGCAGCCCCAGGGAGGCTTTTTCCACGCTGTCGCCTGCGCCGCTTTGTGGCACGATCGCTTGCAAAACGCGTCGCAGGCGCTAAGATGCCGGTCTTGAACAAATACGTCGGCTGTACAAGTCGGCTTGCGACGCAACCGCTTTGCGATCAGGCGACCGGCTCGCTCTCTTTCGATCAGGGCCATACCGAGCCCGTCAAAGTGCCCCCATCGCACGGGCGGGCCGCCCGCTGATCGGCAACTAAGAAAAACGGCAACGCATCGATTGGCCGCCCGGCAGCGGCTTGCCCTTCGGCCTGTCAAGGGAGAACCACCGTGGGACATCGACAAACCAAAGAGCATCGTTCCGGCAAACATTCGTATCACCAAATCGGCTTGGTGCGAGGTCAGTTCGGCAACGTGCCCGAAGACCAGTGGCTCGACTGGATCGCCGAAACCGGTTTCGACGGTTGGGAAGAAGCGAGTTGGGAGCTTGATCTTTCGCAGTGTCTCGATGATGCAGGTGCCGAGGCCTATGCCCGGCAGCGCGTCGAAAAGGCGCGAAGCCGAGGGCTGGAAATCTTCTCGGTCGCGGCCCATCTTCAGGGTCAGGCATTGGGCGACGAACCCAGCGCCAAGACGCTCCAATTCCTCGGCGGTGAAGCGGTCGAAGCCTACAAGCAGTGGCGAGCCGAAGGCAACGAGCCGCCCCGCACCGACCCCTTCTACGTACCGCCACATGTCGGTCAAATCGCGCACCAGCAGGCTGTTCAAGCGCTCGTGGCGTGCGTGCGGCTGGCTCACTACATCGGCAAGCTCGAAGACCGCATCGTGCCCGTCTCCGGTTTCACCGGCTCGCCGGCCCACTGCTGGAGCCACTGGTTCCAGTTTCCGCCCATCCCCACTTCGCTGGGCGGCTATGACATTCCTGACATTTATCGTGTAAGCCTTGAACTGCTGGTCGAGCGGTTCGCGCCCGTTTTCCAGGCCTGTCTCGACTACGGCACCACTTACGATCTGGAATGCCATCCGAGCGAACGCGCAATGGGCGATATCGCCAGTGCGGCCGACTACCTGGCCGCTGTGGATGCGGCCGGTTTCGAAAAAGCGGCCGGCTTCAACTTCGACTGCTCGCACATGCGCTGGCAGGGCGTCTCAGGCGTCCAGTTCATCCGCGAGTTCGGCGATCGCATCCACTGCGTGCACATCAAAGGCGTGCAGGTCATCGATGGCTTCACGCGCAACGGCCTGCTCGGCGGTCATCAGAACATGGGCGACAAGCACAATGGCTGGAACTTTGTAACCGCCGGCACGGCCCGCGACGCCACGAACACAGAAGAATTGCTCGTCGAGCTCAACCGCGCGGGCTACGACGGCGCTGTCTCGATCGAGTGGGAAGACAACGACGTGGAACAACACGCCGGCGCACGCCGCGCATTGGCCAATCTGCACATCGCCGACCAGCCGCCCAGCACCATGCGGCACGATGAGCAGTTGAAAGCCTAAGAACCAGCCGACAAAACGCGTTTGAACAGCCGAGACAAGCGGTTTTTCCGCAAGAATCACAACGTGATACTTGCAGTCCCACTTCACGTGGGTTTGGCTACGCCAGTCTTTCATTTGGGATCCTCCTGCGCCCCTCGGGGTCTTCCTCAGGAGGATCCTTTTTTATGCTCCGGGAACGGCGGCGCCTGGTGGATACTCACCAACAAAACAGGTGGTTTACGAATTTGAATTGGAGGTTCTGTCCGTTCGATCTAAAACCGCTGCCGTAAGCCCGGCCGTTTCTCGCCATGGCCATCGCTGCGGCAACGCAAACCCATCGCTTCACGTAAATCGCAACCACCCTGCGGCTCGCCAGTCGCCGGTCTTGCCGACTCGCTTCCCATCAAAGCCCACGACGCGCTGCGCAAAGTTAGCGGCATGCGATCACGCGTCGGTCCGCGGCGCACCGGTTGCCGTCGGCCAGCCGAAAGATCGCCGCTTGCCATCCGAAAAAGGCGGCGCCGGCTGGTATTGCCGCGGCGTGCATCACAGCACAATCTCATGCGGCCCGTGGACGCGCAATGGGTGTCGTCTCCGGTTGCTTCTGGAAAACCGTTGCGATATCGGCTGCCTGAGACGCGCGTTCTCTTTCCGATCGCTCGGCAAGCCGCCGCCTCAACTGCGCTATCGCCCGGCAGTAGTCGCGCCGCGCTCGCAGCATTTCGGCCAGTCCAAGGCCACGGCCCACCAGCCGCGCGCTAAGGGCGCCGGGTGCTTCCTGCGCACTTCCGGCCAGCATTTGCGCCACCCGGCCCAGAAT
>WGDQ01000980.1 GCA_015493185.1 Planctomycetaceae bacterium | reverse complement strand
GGCAATGTCGATGCCACGCGCGCGGCGCTCCACTTCACCAGCTTCTGCACGTGAGACGCCGCTTGCCACCTTTGCGCGACTCGATAAACCCACGGTGATGAAAATTGCCGGATAATCGTCATGTTGTTTGATCCACGATAGGGGTGGGCAAGGCTTGAAGAATTCTTTTTGATGAGAAAAAGCAGTCGCGGCAACGATCGCAGTGGCTCAGCCGGACACCTGCTTTCGTGCAACGACCTTGAACGGCAAGCTGCTGGTGCCTTCGATCACCCACGAAGTTGGCTTGCGGACCACATGGGCCTTGCGGATGGGGTGCGCCGGGCTGGCTCGCTTACTGGTGAGCGCGGCTCGCATGCTCGCGGGCAGGTTGGGCAGGTTCACCTCGCCGATCGAAAGCCCCGACTCGTGCGTCAGTATCCGTAGAAACAAAGTCGAGCGTTTTTCCGACAATTGCAGTCGGTACACGTTGACGATTTCGCCCAGGCTGCGGGCAATGAGCAACCGGGGCTGTTCGAGAAAGACGTTTTTCAAATGCACGGTCGCATCGCAAACCGTGGCCGTGTATTGCCCTGGCGGCAGCGAGTCGTGGAGTTGCATCTCCAGATTCATCGTGACGGGGGCCGATTTATAGGGTCGCAGCGTGACCTCGGCCCTCAAGGTTTCGCCTGGCTCGAACACATCGGAATTGAGTCGCAGCGACGTGACCGCCGCGCTCGTACGACGTGGCATGATTACCAGTCGGCACTCGATCGACTGCACGCGAACTGTTTGAAAGGGGTTGCGCGTCAACCCGTCGGCGATGACGGCCACTTGGTTGAGAAGCCGTTGTACGCCGCGGCTGCCCGCCATGTCGTGCCCGCTGTAGCGATCCTGAATTGTGATTGGCTCCAATCCTTCAGGGCGGATCACGGCGTTCATGTCGACGGTGATTTCCTGATCGAGGTTGCCGCCGCTCTCGAGCGCGCCGGCCAGCACCGTGGCCACAAGCGGGGCCAGCAGTTTCGGATGTCGGACCACCTGGCAGGCATAGCGCTGCTGCTTGCCATGCTCGCCATATTGCAAAACGATGCTCATGGGCATCAGGTCGGGCTGTTGTCCGAGGGTGCCGGCAATGCACGTGCTGACGTCGGCGTCGATCACTCCCAAGATGTCTTCCGAAACACCCATTTTGGTACTGACATCTTGCTTGGGATTCACGATGTGGATGCGGCCGTTGCGCAGCATGTACTGGCAACGTCCGCCGCTCATGAACGGGTGCCCCCACCCCCAAACCCGTTTGCCAGCCACGTGGGTGACGGTGCCGATACCGCTCAAGTCGAAGTCGCCCGTCACGAGACTGGCCGCCAACACGCCGCCGGGTTTCAGCGGGTGTTTTTCCACAGTCTGGGGATCGAACTTCGGCTTTTGCCCCCCGCTGCCTCCGGCTATGGGCAACAACCCTAGTGGTTGCAGGCGACGGCGCATTTCCTCGATTGTTCGCGGGCCGAAGCCACTAGCGGAGAGCGGCAGGGCGATTGGCTGCATCTCGGCGGGCCGGGCAGCCACAGCCGAGTTGCTTCGATTCAGCGACAAGCGATCGGCCGCCGCAGGCGTTGAGCGTTTCGAGCCGTCGTTTGTCGCAGGGTGTGTGAATCCGACGAGATCGAGCGTCTCGACCGGCATCGAACCTTCGGCCGTCAAGGTGCAACGATCGTCGCAGGCCGTGGCGCTTTCGGCGAACGAACGCATTTGTTCGAACGGCGTAATACCGGCGATCGGTTCCTTATTGAAAGGCCATGTATAGGCGATCGCGCCAAGCAGCTTGCCGTCGATGTAAATCGGTGAACCACTCATGCCGGCAATCACGCCCGTGTATTCCAGATTCGCCCCCGAAAGGCGGCAGAGGACGATGTCGCGCCCCGGGCTCACGCGCCGCAGGACACCAAGAATTCGCGCTTTGAACTCGACCGGCTCGGTGCCCTCGAGCACCGTTTTGCCAATGCCCACCATGCCGGGCTTCACCTCGTCAACCGACATGATTTCGATACCGGTCGCATCGGTTGCTGCTGCATCAGCCTCTTTAGCCGCGGCGGGGGCCGGATCGGTCGCGGCCGAGTCGTTAGCATTTGCGCGGTGCGCAACGGTCCCACCCGTGGCGGGACTATCGGCGTTCGAGTTGTCGGCATCGGAACCGGAGGCGGCGGGTCGGCTGCCGCCGGCTTTTGAGATGCTAGGGGAGTTGCGCGGATCGACCAACGGTTTGGACGAAG
The DNA here is from genome assembly GCA_015493185.1 of Planctomycetaceae bacterium. Taxonomy (GTDB): domain Bacteria; phylum Planctomycetota; class Planctomycetia; order Pirellulales; family JAEUIK01; genus WGDQ01. Next base: position 1,469 of record WGDQ01000980.1, on the reverse strand, counting down.
GATTGCCCGGGGCGGCTTTGGGTGCAAAGTGACCTGCCGGCCGGACGACGGGCTGCATCGGGCGTGTCGGCGCCGCGGGCACCTCGGTAAACCCCGACGGCTCGCGCAAACGCTGGCCATCGGGTTCGATGGCACCTGCTATCATCGCCGGGAACGACGCAGCCCAGATACTAAGGGCTGCCGTCACCACGATGTGGCTAAGTTTTCCGAGCATGGCAATCAATCGTTTCCGCCAAGGGAAAAATAGGGAGACGGTGTTTCGTGACGTGGATTCGTAACGAGAAAAAGGAGCAAAATACCAGAGGCAACGAAACGGAAAAAATGGGGGCGCGACGTGATTGATGAGTCGCGGTCGAAAGGTGAACCATACACGGTTGACGCAAACGGTCGACCGCGGTGCCGACGGCCAATGGACGGCGTGCCGGGGTGACAAAGCACACGGTGACTGGAATACGTGGCAAGGCGAGCTGCACCGAGCCGGTTGGGAACCGCGATGTTTCGCCACGCCTCGCAAATCGGCTGCGAGTGCTGACCTCGCGCGGTAGCGGCCACAGTGTCGCCTCGGTCGGCCGGCGTGCGTGTTGGATGTTCTGGACGTGAACTGGATATTTTGAGGTTGGCTTGGCTTTTTTTTGGCTAACCCCCATCGGGGAGCAACGACCGCTGCGCCAATGCTTTGAACGGTTGGCTATTTCGGAGAAAAACCCGCGATCGCTGTCGGATGCGATCGTCATGCACGGCCGGAAACGGCGCGAACGAGCCACGAACGACAGACACGGAGCGGCGTGATTCCTCGCCCTTTTAAGACCGTTCGCTACCGCAGAGGGCGCAATGCAGTGAGCATCCACGCATCTCGCTGGCCCGGCCGAACGCGGCCTTTTCGCGTAACTTCAATTGTAAACACGACATCTGCAAACCACAAGAAACGCGAGGATTTGCCCCCGACGATTCTATGAAGTCTGCCGTGAGGGTTCACCATCTCGCGGCACGGGGGAGCGCAGGTGAGATGGCTGCCGCATCTGGCTGAAAAACGTGGTGGCGGCTACTGTTGCCGCCGTCCTTGGGGTTCGCCCGTTTGTGTGTCGGCGCGAGAGGCGGGCAGGAGGGTATTTTGAGAGCGTCGTGTCACGAAGCGGCGTGGTGACACGCAAACGCGGCGCCATGACAAACACTCAGGCCCGGCTGGCAGCGATAACCGGATTGAGCTTTTCATGGGCTTCGAGCAGGAGTTGCTCGGTTTCTTCCCAGCCCACGCAGGCGTCGGTGATGGAAACCCCGTAAGCCAACCCGGCCGGATCGCCCTCGAGCTTTTGCTTGCCGGGTTTGAGATTGCTTTCGATCATCAGGCCGACGATGGCATCATTGCCGGCCACACGCTGATCGACCACGTTGCGCCACACGCCTGCCTGCTTGCGGTGGTCTTTCTCGCTGTTGCCGTGGCTGCAATCGACGAGTATGCGGGCCGGCAG
>WGDQ01000979.1 GCA_015493185.1 Planctomycetaceae bacterium | reverse complement strand
GTATGCCGCCCCCCCGCAAACCCGCACGGGTGCTCTTTCAGCTTCGCGCCGTTCGCTGCACTGAGAAATTCGCTGCACTGAGAAAAAGGGCGCGGACCTGCCGTCGGCCGGGCCAGCGGTGCCGTGTTACGTGACCGGCATCTTCCGTACCAGCTCCGAGTCGTAAACCCGCGCGCAGAAGTCGGCCAGCAGCGTGCTGTCTTCATCGGTCAATCGCAAGTCGCCTCGCAGCGTGGCCACGTTGGCGTCGATATCGCTTTGGGTGGAAACACCGATGTTGAGCAGTGAGATCCGCTCGTCCTGCAATACCCAACGAATCGCAGCGCCGGGCAGCCGGGTCCGTTTCTCCGCGTCGTACTGCGGCAGCACGTTTTGGGCGTTGTGGCTCAGAATGTTGGCCCCCAGCACCTTCATGGCCACAATGCCCATGTCCAACTGGTGCGCTTTGGCCAGACACAACTCGCGATACTCGAGCTTGCGGTTCGAAAGCATCGTGTCCATGCCCTTGCGGAAGTAACCATAGGCCAGCAACACCTGATCGAAGCCGCCGGTCGAGATCATGTGATACACGTCTTCGAACGCCACGTGCGTGGTCAGCCCGATGAATCGCAACATGCCTTCGTCGCGCAACTTCACCAACTCGGCGTGCAGCTTCATTGCGTCGCGCCAGCCCACGCGTTCGATGGCCGGGCTATGAATTTGCACGCAGTCCACATAATCGGTGTTCAACTGCTCGAGCGACTTTTCCACACAGGGGCGTACCTTGGCCGGGTCGGTCATGTGGCACTTGGTGGCAATGTATACCTTGTCGCGCACACCGCGCAGCCCCTGGCCCATGATCGATTCGCTCTCGCCGTAAACGCGGGCCGTGTCGAAGTAGCGAATGCCCTGCTCGTAGGCGTGCCGCACCATGGCGATGCGGTTTTCCATCGATTCGAGCGGCATGCCGTACGCGCCGGCAAACATGCGTACAAAGGCCGAGCCGCCCATGGCCAGAATCGGCAGCTTGTGCCCTGTTTTGCCAAACCGTCGTTGCGGCAACGTGCCATCGCCCGCAATCTGCTTTTCGGTCGGGGCCGCCGCCCGGGCGACGCGTCGGCCCAGTGGCGACGTGGTGGCCGCCGCACCCGCCGCCGCCAACAAACCCGATTTGAGAAAGTCGCGCCGCTGCACCTCGTGATAGCGTTTCGACATCGTGCCTTCCCCCAATAGAAACGATCAGATAGCCAGCCCCGCTTCGCTAGGCGTGCTAGACCGCCGGAGGTTCCGCTTCCCCCGTCGAACGCGGCCGCATCGCACGCGGGTTCATCATACGGCGGTTCGGTTGGCGAAGTCCAAAAGATTTTTCGCCTGCCCGTCCCCCTGGCGCATCGCCTTGTTGCGTGGCGACCACCGCATCGCTTTCACTGTTCCCCCGAGATTGAGGGGCGCGTTCCCGGCGCCAACCTTCGCACCAACAATACCCCCACCATGCCCAACCACCGCAGCCGGCGCGCCGGTGGTTTGGCCGACCTGTTGCATGCCTCTTTGAGATGCGAGCCAAGCTGGAACCACTCGTCTTCAGGCAAGCCCGTTGGGGGGCGTGTTCGGCACGATCGCTATGTTCGATTACGAGGGCACGATGAGCTTTTGCGCGAGCGCAGAGCGGAATCGTTGTTGTGTGCTGCTCGCAGACAGAATTGCGCTTTTTTCAGCAGGCCGCTAGGCGTCGCCGGCTTCGGCCTCGACTTCACGCTGAAAGTCGGCCTTGTCTTGCTGGCTCAGCGGGCTGTGCGACATGAAGTTGCCGTACACTTCGGCGAACTTGGTCACCATTTGTTCGTAGGGCACATCGGCAAAGTGGCCGTAGTCGTCCACATACTCCATGTGCCGGCGGCCCTCGAGATCGTAGGGGTGATAAAGCGAGTCGTGGCGACCATCGAACTCCAGCGGTTTGATCCGGGCCTTTTCGCAAAGCTCGCGATTGAAGGCCACCGTGGCTTTCACCCAACGGCCCTCGATCAAGATTTCGTTGTAGCCGTGGTAGTAGAACATGTCGGTGCCCATCGCCTCGAGCAGCTTGCGCGTGGCCAAATGGTTTCGAACGGTTGCGTAACCCAGCCGGCACGGCACCTTCGCCGCTCGACAGGCCGCGGCCAGCAAACACGACTTGGTCACGCACCAGCCGTAACCCGATTCCAACACCGAGCTGGCGCGCAGGCTCTCGCGGTCCAGCCGAATGCCATAGGCGCTATAACGTATCTGATCGCGCACCGCATAGAACAGCCGAATTGCCTTATCGCGATCCGACTGGGCATTGCCGACTTCGCGCTCGGCAAAGGCCCGCACCGCCGGGTGATCGCTGTTGATAAACCAGGTTGGTTCAAGATAAATCGAAAGGTCGTCCCGCGTGGTCGCACTCATCGAGCAAAGTTCTTTCTGCCTGACCCTGGTTGGGTGATGTTGGTTTCAGAAGGTGTCTTCAAAATCCAATTCCGACTTCGATCGCGAGCGAGCCGGCCGTCTCGTCGTCGGTCTGCATCGACCCGTCGAATGAGGATTCGCCTGCTGCGCCCTCCTTGATACGATCCGCCTGCTCGCAGTCTCGGGTCTGGAAGCGATTTCGAAGGCACCTTCTCAGTTCGAAACCTCGATACATCGGTTTTATATTTAGAGCGAGCGGACAAATCCGATAAACGGCAAGCGAAACAGCGGGCTGCTTGTCCGAAATTCCCGTTTTGTCCGTTGCTTCATTTATGTTGTCGCCGTCGCCCGGCATGTGCAGCGCTCGGCCGCGTCGTGCGGTGAGGGGCCGCCGCGACATTGGGTCCGTTTTCCTTTTTCCCGCAATACCGCACGGCATCGCGTTTCTGGTTTGCGTCCGATGGTGTGGTGTCGTATCGGTCGTGCCTCGGCTTTGACTTGACGCCGCCATGGCCTTGTGGCCCAAGACGCCAAGGAACGGTTGTGTGTTGTACAGCGCGGGGGGGCGACCGCTATCGGCCGTCCCTGTCGTCTTGCAATAGCTCGGCCATGGCGGGCATCAGCACGTGCTCCACGCGCGGGGCTGTGAGCGAGGCGTTTGGCCCCGTCTCGTAGCCGCCCTGACTGTAGGCGATTTCGGTGCCGATGTAGCCGGGCGAGTAATCGCCGTAAGCGGCCATGGCCACGAAGCCGTCGGGCCGCATCTTTTGCGCGGCCAGTTGATACTCGACGAATAGCTCGCCCGGCATGTGCAGCACGTAGGCGGTTCCCAGTCGCAGGCAACTCAGTTCGAACGGTTTTTCTTCAGCCCGTTGCAAAAAGGCCAATTGCCGGGCCGCCCGACGGCGCTGATCTTCGCTGAGCGAGGCGTTGGTCAACTGTTTGCGCAGCGTTTGGCGATCGAGCGTATCGCGCGGGGGCAGCCACACCTTACGCACGCGCCACTCGACGTCGGCCGCCGAAATGGGCACGCGCTTCAAGTTTTCATAAGCGTCGAGAAGGCCCTTTCCCAAACGGCGGGCCAGCACGGGCCGATTGGCCTTCGATCCGTCGTTGTATTTCCCCGCCGCCACGTTGCCACCCGCGCCGTCGAAGTGCACGTTCAGGCAACCCGGCAGTCGGGCATCCAGCATGTCGCGGGCCATGCCCACGAAGTCGGCGCTCACGTCGCCCTGTCGATAGTAGCTTTGCGGGTGCGTGGCGTAATAGCTCAGCACGGCCACCGGCTGTTCGGGCTGCTCGTTGGCGAAGAAGGCGATCATTTTCACATAGGGATCGATCGTGCCTTCGGGCGCGGCAATGGCGGCCGGCTCGCGGCACGAACTGAACCGAACATACTTTACCTTGCCATCGGGCCCGAGAATCCGCCGGTTCGACGCCACCTTTTCCACACGCGCCTGCCCCAAACCCAATTGCGCAACCGCCCGCGGCTTTTGCACAGCCCGCCGCACGGCTTGGGCCGCTTGTTGAATCACGCGTTGTGCGAAGGCCACGTCCATAAACCGCCCGCCCAGCCCTTGCTCGGCCAGCAGGCGTTCGCTCGTGAAATCGCAAAACGGTGCGTCGTGCTGGTGCAATACGTGTACGGCCACGCGCTCGGTCGTGGTGCCGGCAGCCTGCGCCAAGGCGGTTCGCCACGCATCGTAGCCCTCGTTGCCAATGCCGATCCAATCGACGGCGCACAACACAATCGGTCGTCCACTGCCCAGCAACACAATGCCCCGGCATCGCAGCGGGTCCAGAATCCGTTCGGCCAACCGATATGCGCACGGACTACCCAACGGCGGCGTGGCATCGGTTTCGAACGTGGCGATCTTCAGCGCTTCGTCAGCCACCACGGTACGGCCACCCATCGGCATCGCCCCGGCCAGGGCCAACAGCGGCAACAGCAGCAAAAAGGCCCTGTTCACCCACGGGCAACCTTTCCGCACCACCAGGGTACAGAGCGACCATGCATCGAACCGGCGCAGCAGAAGCAGAAAGGCGACTACCGCCTGAGAACGGACAAATCTTTGCATCCTAAGTTTCCTCCTCACCGCCCAGATTAGCTCCGTCCGAGACGTGTTGCCAGCAGCTATCCGGCATTTGCCCGTTGAGCGACGCCGCAAGCCAACAGACCGGCCGTCGACAACCTCCCGTACGATGAAGTCTCGATCAGCAAATTTGGGTACGCGCTTCCACCGCTTTTGTTCATTTGGCCGCGTCCAGGCGGCGTAGCTGGACACAGAGCGGCCGCACCGATATTGTAAGTTTTTGACCGTAATGCGGGATTCCTTTGCAGCGCGGCATGGTCTATG
>WGDQ01000978.1 GCA_015493185.1 Planctomycetaceae bacterium | reverse complement strand
GGCTCGGAGATGTGTATAAGAGACAGGTGTCGAGGTTCGCCCGCAAGCGGCCTGACGCGGGCGAGTGGTGACGCAAAACGCATAAGTTGTGCGGAGGGTCCACTCAGGGTTTGCTGTTCGTCGTCGCGGATGGCACGGAATGGGCCGCTTGAAAAGCGAGTTTTCCTTCGCTCCGTGCAAGGAAAACCGGTTTACTTGTACGATTGGCTATGATTGACGCACGGCCGCATTGGCACCGGGTCGTAGCCGTGATCTAGGGTGGCGTGCGCGGTGCCGAGTCGATGTTTGCAGCGCGCAAGCGAACAAAGCGAACAAGTGGAAGTGGAGCCGAAGCCGTATGGCGAGATGACGCGTACCCATTCGTACCCTGTCAGATTGCCGTATCGTGACATAATCGGATGGCGCGGTTCTGCTGTTGCTGAAGTTTGCCAATTCACTCCTCAAGCCAGGGAGCGTGGTCTATGACAGTCGATCTTTACAAGATGCGTGCCAAGGACGTGATGGTGAAGGACACGGTATATGTGTATCCCAGCGATTCCTTGGACGAGGCCCTGTCGCTGATGGTCGAGAACCGCGTTTCCGCCCTGCCCGTGGTCGATGCGCACGAGCGCTGTGTCGGCTTCATCTCGGCCACCGATCTTTTGGACCTGACGCGCGAGCTTGGCGATGATCTGAACGCCATGGTCGCCGAGGGAGGCATTACCTCGGCCGTACTGTCGGAAAAACTCGAGGCAGCCAGCCTGCTGAATCGTCAGGTCAATGAACTGATGAGCGACACGGTGATCTCGGTTGCGCCCGACGATACGCTCGTAAAGGCGGCCACCGAAATGGTTCGCAGCCGCGTGCATCATCTGCCCGTTGTCGATAAACAGCAGCGGCTCCTGGGAATTCTTTCGACCATGGACATTCTCAATGCCTTTGCCAACAGCGCGCCTGAGTGATTTGCCGTTGGCGCGTCTTTCAACGTCGCACCATGTCGCACGCCGGCCTTGGGAGCCGGATCGATCCGTTGGCCGAAAAACGATTGCGATGTCGGGCTCGCCCATTCGAACCAGTGTCGGCAGCCTCTGCAAAATTTCGTTGGAATCCTGCTTTTGACGGTTGTTGAAAGAAACGAATCGCTGTCCCGGTGCTGTTGGTCGCCCTTGCGATAACGAAAGAAGAGTGAGCGATGAAGAAACGCCTGCTGCGGCTACTGGTAGTGGTGGCAACGGTTGCAGTGGTCGGAGGCGCCGTTTGGTTCTGGAACCATCGCAACGACCACAACCACGGCGATCAGCTCGTGCTGTATGGCAACATCGACCTGCGGCAGGTGAACCTGGCAGTCAACGGCAACGAACGCATTGCCGAGCTGCTTGCCGAAGAAGGCGATGTGGTAGAACAAGGGCAATTGCTCGCGCGGCTCGAGCTCGAGCGGTTCCAATACACGGTACAAAAGGCCGAAGCCGCCGTAGAAACGCAGCGTCAGGTCGTGGCCCGGCTGGTCGCCGGTTCGCGTCCGGAGGAAATCGACAAAGCCAAAGCGGACACCGCGGCGGCTGAGGCGGCCATGCGCGACGCTCAGTTGACGCTCGATCGTGTGAAGGCCCTGGTGGAAAAAGACGCCGCCACGCAGCAAGACCTCGACAATGCAATTGCAGCGGCCGATGCGGCCAGCGCCCGATACCGCGCGGCCAAAGCCACCATGGAACTGGTGATCGAAGGGCCTCGCAAAGAAGACATCGCGGCGGCCAAGGCCAAGCTCAAACAATTGGAAGCCGAATTGCTTCTGGCACGCCACGCGCTCGACGATGCGTTTCTCTATGCGCCGAACCCCGGCATCATTCAAGACCGCCTTCTGGAAGTGGGCGACATGGCCGCACCGCAGTTGCCCGTGTTCACCATGGCGCTGACCGACCCGATGTGGGTGCGGGCCTATGTGGCAGAACCGGACCTCGGCCTGGTGTGGGAGGGAATGAAAGCCACGATTACGACGGACAGCTTTCCCGGCAAACAGTACGATGGCTGGGTCGGCTACATCTCACCAACTGCCGAGTTTACGCCCAAGCCGGTCGAAACGCGGGAGCTGCGCACCAAGCTTGTTTATCAGGTGCGGGTGTTCGTGCGCAACCCCAACCGCGAGTTGCGTTTGGGCATGCCGGTGACGGTAACCATCGACTTGACTCAGCAGCCTCCCGCCATGCCGAAACGGGCCGAGCCGAAATCCGCTTCCAATACACCGCAGTCATGATGAGCACCGCCACTCCTTTGGCCGATTCGCGGCCCGCAGCCCCGGCAGAGGCCTTGGTTCTCGATTCGGTCACCAAGCGCTTTTCAGCGGCGGGGCGAGAGGTCGTCGCCCTGCACGACGTGAGCTTGCAGCTCACGCCGGGCACGATCACCGGCCTGATCGGCCCGGACGGTGCGGGAAAAACAACGTTGATGCGGCTGGCGGCCGGTCTGTTGTGGCCCGATGAAGGCACCGTGCACGTGTTCGGCCTCGACATGCGGCACCACGGGCATCAGGTGCAAGCATCGCTGGGTTACATGCCGCAGCGTTTCGGATTGTACGAAGACCTGACGGTTCAGGAAAATCTGGATCTCTACGCCGACTTGCAGGGCGTGCCGCACGCGGCCCGCACGGCTCGCTATCGCGAGCTGATGCGGATGACGGGGCTGGCCCCGTTCACCTCGCGATTGGCCGGCCGGCTCTCGGGCGGCATGAAACAAAAGTTGGGGCTGGCCTGCACGCTGGTGCATCCGCCGGGGCTGTTGCTGCTCGACGAGCCGACCGTGGGCGTCGATCCTGTCTCGCGCCGCGAGCTATGGCAAATCGTTGACCGTTTCGTGCGGGAAGAAGGAACAACCGTGCTGCTGAGCACAGCCTATTTAGACGAAGCGGAGCGCTGCGACGACCTGATCATTCTTTACGAGGGACGGCTGCTCGGGCAGGGCAAGCCCGATGTGTTCGAACGCCCTCTGGAAGGCCGCACCTTCAAGGTGCGCCTTCAGCGAGAGCATCACAACCGCTCGTTGGAACAGAAGCTTTCCACACTGCCCGAAGTGGTGGATGCTGTGATTCAAGGCGACGCGGTCCGCATCGTGCTGCGCGAACCGTCGGCCGTCGAGGCAATCCATCGGGCACTCGACCCGTTGGGCGTGGTAGATATCGAGGCCGTGCCGCCGCGGTTCGAAGACGCCTTCGTCTCGATGCTGGGCACACGCGGCAGGCAAGATGCCGACAAGCCCGACCATGACAACAGTAGCGAAACAGCAACGGATGGGACGCAACCGCCACGGTCGACCGCGGATGTCGACCTGCGGATTCCGACCACGGACGACACGCGCCCGGTGATCGAGGTCCGCGACGTCAAACGCCGTTTCGGCGATTTCTATGCCGTCAAGGGCGTTACGTTCGACGTGGCTCGTGGCGAGGTCTTCGGCCTGCTGGGGGCGAATGGGGCGGGAAAGACGACAACGTTTCGCATGCTGTGCGGTTTGCTGCCTGCCAGCGAGGGGCGGCTTGTCGTGGCTGGCATCGATGTGCGGCGAACAGCCGCCGCCGCACGTGCCCGTATCGGTTACATGTCGCAGAAGTTCTCGCTGTATGGCACGCTGAGCGTGGCGCAAAACCTGCGGTTTTTCAGCGGGGCATATGGCCTACGAGGCCGGCGGCGGGCGGCACGCATCCGTTGGGCCATGGAGCAGTTTCAGCTAACTTCGGTTGCCAACAGCAACAGCGGCGCGTTGCCTTTGGGCTACAAGCAGCGATTGGCCTTGGCATGCGCGTTGATGCACGAGCCGGAAATCCTCTTTCTCGACGAACCGACCTCCGGGGTCGACCCGCTGGCGCGACGCGAGTTCTGGCATCGGATCAACGCGCTCGCGGCTCGGGGTGTTACGGTGCTGGTCACAACACACTTTATGGAAGAGGCCGAATACTGCGATCGGCTGGCGATCATGGTTGAAGGCGAAATTCTGGCGCTCGGCACACCCAGCCAAATCAAAGAGCGAGCCCGCACTGCCGAGCGGCCCGAGCCAATCATGGAAGACGCGTTCATCACACTGATTCAAAGTCGCCGGGAGCAGCCGGCGAGATCAGGCGAAGCAAAGCGAGAAGCGTGATGCCCTCGGCGCCCGAATTACAATCAGGCAACTCGCGGTTGTCGGTCGAGCCGCAGCGCGGCGGTGCGTTGATGCGGATGCGGGGAATGCTGCGCAAGGAGTTTTTGCAGATCGCACGTGACCCAAGCAGCCTGGCCATCGCCTTCGTGCTGCCCACATTTCTGCTGCTGCTTTTCGGTTACGGGGTATCGCTCGACGCGAAGCGTGTGCCGATCGCCCTGGTTGTGGAACAGCCCAATGCTGACACGCAAAGTTTATGCGGCGCGTTCGAGCACTCGCAGTATTTCGCACCGGTGTACACGCACAGTTTGCCGGAAGCCCAACGGGCGATGCTCACGCGACGCATCGATGCCATCGTGCACGTGCGAGAAGATTTCAGCGAGCGGCTGCGAGGGCCCGGGCAAGCGGCCATTCAGCTCATCGTCAACGGTGTTGATGCCAACACGGCCCGCATCCTGGAAGGCTACGTCAACGGCGTGTTCAGCCAATGGCTTATCCAGCAGGTATCCAGAGGAAGCAGCGTGCCGAAGAGCCGCGTCGATGTCGAGTACCGCGTTTGGTTCAATCGCCGCCTACGGAGCCGAGACTATCTGGTGCCGGGGTTGATCGCGGTAATCATGACCCTCATCGGCGCGCTGCTCACGGCGTTGGTCGTTGCCCGGGAATGGGAACGTGGCACCATGGAAGCCCTGATGGTAACGCCGGTGGCCATGCGAGAAATTTTGCTGGGTAAGGTATTGCCCTACTTTTTGCTCGGCACCGGCGGCATGGCGCTGTCGGTGGTGATGGCCGTATGGCAATTCGACGTGCCGCTGCGAGGCTCGTTCGCTTCGCTACTACTGGGCACCACGCTGTTTCTGCTGGCCGCTCTGGGCATGGGGCTGTTGATCTCGACCGTATCGCGCATCCAGTTCGTGGCCGCGCAGGTGGCGATCATCACCACGTTTCTGCCCGCCTTCATTCTGTCGGGGTTCATTTTCGACATCGGCAGCATGCCGCGGGCGATTCGAGGGTTCACCTATATCATTCCGGCCCGATATTTCGTTTCCGTGCTGCACACCGTCTTTTTGACCGGCGACGTTTGGTACGTGCTTGCACCGAATTTGCTGGCGCTGGCCGTGATGGCCGCGTTCTTCCTAGGTCTGACGCGGCGAATAAGCCGCAAGCGGCTCGATTGAGACTCGATAGAAATGCCCATTACGTCTCGCTTTTTTGCACGGTTCGCTCTGCTATCTGCCGCCACATCGCGATTCTCATGCAACAGGCGAGGCCGGGCAATGAAAGGCCGGCAATAAAGTGAAAAGCTTTGGAAGGCGTTCCCCGCCGGCATTCGCGGTCGGCAAAGACGAACGGCAATCGTGGCGGCGAGCCGGGCAAAACTCGCATGGCATGCTGAGTCGCCGCGCCACCGGGGGCGCCCGGTGAAATGCGCACGATACTGATACCTGCTTCCTAGTTCTTGAAATTCGAACCATGTCGCGCATTGTTGCTCTGATTACAAAAGAGTTTCTGGCGCTGTTGCGTGATCCGCGCAGCCGGTTCGTGATCATTTTGCCGCCGATCATTCAGTTGATCGTGTTTGGATACGCGGCCACGTACGACGTGACGGATGTGCCGTTCGCCGTTTACAACGAGTGCCCCGGCGATCAATCGCGCGAATTGCTGGCAAGGTTCGAGGGCTCGCCCTACTTTCGGCACGTGGCCACCCTCACGCACGAAGAGCAGATGGCGCCGCTGGTCGACCGACGCGACGTGTTGCTGGTACTGCACGTTGGCCCGCAATTCGACCGCCAATTGAATACGGGCGGGGTCGCGCGGTTGCAGGCCATTGTGGATGGCCGCAATTCCAACACCGCACTGATCGTGCTCGGTTACGTGCAAGACATTGTGACCAATTTCAACCTGCAACGAGCCGGCCGAGGGGGCGTGCCGGCCGTACCGGTCCGTTTGGAAATCCGCTCGTGGTTCAATCCGAACCTGGTGAGCCGCTGGTTCTTTGTGCCTGGAATCGTCGGCCTGCTAACGCTGGTGGTAACGATGCTCGTCACCGCGCTGTCGGTCGCCCGCGAACGCGAACAGGGCACGTTCGATCAGTTGCTCGTCACGCCATATCGGCCCTGGGAAATTCTGGTAGGCAAGGCGGTTCCGGGCATGGTGATCGGCACGCTCGAAGCCTCGTTCATCACCGCCATGGCGGTTTGGTGGTTTCGCGTGCCTTTCAACGGCAGTTTGGTCACGCTTTATGTCGGACTCGAACTGTTCATCCTCTCGGCCATTGGTGTGGGCCTGATGATCTCGTCGCTGTCGGTCACCCAGCAACAGGCCTTGTTGGGCGCGTTTTTGTTCCTGGTGCCCGCCATCATTCTGTCAGGATTCGCCACGCCGATTGCCAATATGGTGCCGCTGGTGCAGAAGGCCACCGTGGTCAATCCGATGCGGTATTTCATCGTGATCGTTCGCGGCGTGTTTTTGGAAGGCACGCCGGCGCACCTACTGTACGATCAGTTCTGGCCAATGGCGTTGATCGCCGCCTTTTGCCTCACGGCGGCAGCGTTCCTGTTCCGTCGCCGCTTGTACTGAGTGGCAACCACCACCCGCATTGAAGAGACAGTCACTCAACAACCACGTGGCAACGCCGCCCGTTGCTGCCCCACCGTATCGGTCGCGCGTATCGCCGCCGTGCGGTCGCCGCACCATCGGTAGCCGCACAAATGCCTCACGCCTTACGGTGCAGTGTGAACTGGCAAACCGGGGCGAGCTCGCCAATGGTATCGACTGGCTGGGGAGGCCGCCAGGCAAACTGACGAACAGCGATTGCCTGCGGTGTGATGTCGAGCAGCGTGAAGCCATTCTTTTCGATCGGCGTGAGCACCGCCTCGAGCGTCAGCCGCGTGGAAGGCTGCGGCGCCGTGCCTCGAAAGGCAGAGGGCCACAGCGGGCCGGCCGTGCCAATCGGGCCGGTGAGCAGCGAAGTGACGCCGCGCGGCAGTTGCAGTCGGCCGCTGCGCTGAATGTGTCCTGCACCAACGGCATGCAGGTCGCCCGACGCGACGAGTGGAATACGCTTTTCTTGCGCCGCAACGGCCTCGATCAATCGCTGGTGTTGGGCCCACCAGCCCGGTTGCCAGTATGGTTTTTCAACCGCCGTGCTGAGCGTGCCATCGCTTTGCAAAACGTCGGGATACCACTCGCCCCACTTGCCGGCCGACCAGCCCAGGGGTGTCGACGGCACATGCACAAGATGCAGCGCGTCGTCCTCCGCCTGGGTTCGCTTGATGAGCCAGCGTTCGACGCCGCGACTCAGGAAGCCGGCCGTGGGCCCCTTGAGCGTCATGCAGCGGCGACAGTCGTACATCAAGAGTTCGAGCAACCGCCCATAACGCAGCGCCGCGAACGATTGCGAAATCGCCCGACGGCGATCGCTCCCCACAACCCCCGGCAGCCCCAGCGGCAACCGTGCATCGGGCAAAAGCTCGGGAAAGTAAAGCCGTTGTGTCGCCTTGGCCAGGCGTTGCATGTAGGGGGCGGGTGGAAACGTAACCAGCCGGTCGCTGGCGACGTCGTTTTCGAAATAGTCGTGATCGTCTTGAGTGAGGAAGGTAGGCACCGACCGCAAACGCACGCCGTAGAGCTGGGCCAATTGAGGATCGACCACGCGTGTGAGCACGGTTTCGTTTTCCGAACCGAGCACCGGCTGGTCGAAATCGAACCGGCCAAAACGGTCATAGAACCGGCGCACGAACTTCCCGATGCGCGGATGATTCAACCCGCTTTCCAAATCCCAATAAACCTGATCGCCAACACCGATGACCGCATCCGGCGCGAAGCTCAGCCCTCGTTCCAGCAAACGCTGCCGGGCCGCAATATTCAGGAAGAAGCTACCGCCGATCGGCAGCCGGGCATCTTCGTTGCCTCCTGCGCAGGTATAAATCAGCAGACGCACGCGATCGGGCAAGGCATCTGGTGCGGGAAACGTTTTCAGTGGCCACGCATCGCAGATGGGCCGACCGTCGTTTTCGAATAGTTGTAGCTCATAACGTCGGTCGGGCCGCAGCCCACCCACATCGAAAACCCAATATCGCCCCGTCGTGTCGCTCATGCGCCCTTCGACACGGCGGCGATCGACGCGCAGGCGGGGCGCGGTGCGACGCGGCTTCCGCAGCGACAGCTTGATGCGCATCCGCTCGTGGTTGACCAACGGCAGCAGATGCACGAGGTCGCCAGCCTCCCAGTGATCGCTGCCCCACGGCTGACCGTTTGTGCGAGGCCCGCTTGCGGGTTTGTCGGCCGAGTCGGAATCGGCAGCTTGGGCCGTGGGCCCCACGAGCAATTCGGCCGTGCCGGCCGCTAGCGCGGCGGTGTGCAAAAAACGGCGTCGCGTCGGTCGATGCAATGTTTCCAGGGAAGCCGTGAGCTTGCGACCCGGTGCCGACTCGGTTCGATCAGCGGGCGATGATGGTTCGTCAGACATGATGCTTTACGTTTCCCTATTGCTCATCGCTCGTACGTGTTGTCACGCGTACGACTTCGTTGTTTTGCATCGTCCTTGCTGCGTGAGGCGATTGCGACCGCTACGGTCGAACGCGCTGGTCATCGCGGAAACAATGAAGACCGAGAATCAAAAAAACGATCCCGTCGCCGAGCCATCGCGGACGAAGCGTTGGCCTTTCGGACGTTTGTGATGCGTGCCTCTATCATGCGCGCCTCAACCCGTTCGCCCGGCTCCCTTGGTTTCTTGTCATCATGCTCGCAAACGGGCGTCGGACCTTGTGTAGAAGGGTACGCGGCCGCTCTCCGATTGCTTTCAGCACATGCTTTCAGCCTATCGACCGGCTTGGCAAAGTGCCAATTCCGGCCCCCTCGGCATCGTGGCATCGCCGGGCCGGCCGGTTTGCGTTTTATCGCCATCGTGCATAACGTTGAGTGCAGCCGTGGGGCGAGCGAGCGATGAAATCCCGCCCCGGTTCTTTGTTCTGAAACACGGCAGCCAACGATGAATCCTAGAACCAAACAGCTCTTACCAACGGTCGGCATGCCGTTCGCCGGCAAAACACTACCACTCAGCCCATCGGGTCGGGGCCCGTCCCCCGGGTTTCCAAGCTCGGGTCTGCGTGCGGCTGGTGTCCGCAAGAAACCGGCAAAACATCGTCGCGTGTTCCTCTTGCTTCTTTGGGCATGCGCCATGGGCGGCCTTAGCTTTCCGCCGGCGATAGCAAAGGCGGCCGACAGCGACCCTCAAGCGCAGAACGTCGGCGTCGATGCCGAAACGCTGGCCCGCGAGGCGACGATTTATCGCGACGGGTATGGTGTGCCGCACATTGTTGGGCCGACCGACGAGGCGTGCGTGTTCGGCTTCGGCTACTGTCAGGCGGAAGACGACTTCTGGCAGATCGAGGATTCGTTTGCACTCATGTTGGGTCGTTCTGCCGAACTGAATGGGCAGCGGTATCTGCATCACGACCTATTGAACCATGCCTTTGAAGTGGCGCGGCGGTCGGAGGCCGACTTTACGAAGCTCGACGACGAGGTGCGATCGATCTGCGCGGCTTACGTGGCCGGGCTGAACCACTATCTGGCCACGCACCCGGATGTCGAGCCGCGGATGTTCAAGCACTTCGAACCTTGGTATGTGTTGGCGTTCGCTCGGGGCGTGATCTTGCAACGGTTGTTTCCGCACACCGGAGCCCCCACGCCGCATCTCGACCGCTTGAGCGAAGAGGTTTTCAAACGCACCGGCAGCAACGCATGGGCCATTGGTCCGAGCCGAACACGCTCGGGGCGTCCGATGCTGATGGTCAATCCGCATTCACCCTACTTTGGTTATGGTCAGTTTTATGAAGGCCACCTGATGAGTGGTGAAGGCTGGAACTTCAGCGGAGCCACGTTTTTCGGAAGTCCGCTGCCCACGATGGGCCACAATGAGCACTGCGGTTGGGCCTTTACGGTAAACGAGCCGAACACCTCAGACGCGTGGATCGAGGTGTTCGACGATCCCGAACACCCGTTCAACTATCGCTACGGCGATGGCTATCGCACCGCGAGGCAGTGGACCGATGCCATTCGTGTGCGCACGCG
>WGDQ01000977.1 GCA_015493185.1 Planctomycetaceae bacterium | reverse complement strand
TAGCAGCCCACGCATGCGAGTGGTGCCAACAGCAACCACACACAAGGTGCACCACGAGCAGAATGGCAGAGAGGTAAGAAACCATTTGGCGGGGGTATGCGCTGGTTCAGTTGTTTTTCCGACCCGTGCTTGAATCTTCGCGTCGGCCCCGTCCGGGGTCAAGGCGTATCGGGCGATTGGCAATTCTTGACTCGCATCGGTATTACCTGCGAATCGCGTCATTTCGCCACAGTTACCGTATTCGGACATCCTGGACAATTCGGTTGAGTCAAACACTGTTGGTGAATCGCTCAAACACCATCAGATTTCAGCCAGAGCCTCTTTCCGAAGAGGCCTCACCCGAGACATTCCAGCACCACTTAAGACTTTTCTCCACAACACTTTGCGACGCACCTAGCGGCGTCTTGGACCAGGGATCCTGTGCATGAGGGCCTGCGGGACCGATGCTCTGGTTTTTCCCGCACAGAAAAGTCTTGACCCTGTAGCATAGTACGGTGCCAACAATGTTTATTGGTTATCTTGGCAAGTGACGAGGCGTGTAATTGCGCTCAACGCACCGGGCAACAAAACCAGGAAAAGAGTGACCGGCGTAGGTGGTGGTCACTCGCCCATTTGCGGCAAAGCAACGCACGGCAAGGCGGACGAACGCGAGTCGACATGCGAGCGCTCAGTTGATGCAGAATTGTCGTACCGCCCAAGCAGGGTTTCCAGAATGCGATTTCTGACGATTGGCCAGCTTGCCCGAGCCGCTGGCGTTGGTGTGGAAACAGTTCGTTTCTATGAGCGTCGCGGGCTTCTTGCACCACCGCCGCGCAGTGCGGCGGGCTATCGTCAATACACCGACGACACCGTAGCCCGATTGCAATTCATACGTCGTGCCAAGGAGTTGGGCTTCACACTCTCTGAAATCCAAGAGCTGCTTGCGCTGCGAGAGCGACCAACCGCACGGTGCGCCGAGGTGAAATCAAGAGCCGAGGCGAAAATCGCTTCGATCGATCAGAAGATTCGCGATTTGCAGCGTATGAAACGCTCGCTGAAAAAACTGGCCGACATCTGTCCTGGCGAAACCGTGACGGAAGAATGCCCCATTCTCGAATCGCTGACACAGCCGTCGGGCTCTGCGACCGATCGACCGTGACCTCCCGTTCCACGGCTTAGCAAATCGTAAAGCGACGGGTCTCCCGCTGGCATGGTGAAAATGGGCGGCGGCGGATTCGGTCTTACGAAATTGCAAGCCTGGTGAAAGTTTGCATCGCGGCGCGCGAAGGAAGTTCGCGGTCAGCGCAGCCATCGACGAAATGAGACGAGCTGCGAATCTGTCGCGGTTCGGTGTGCAGCAGTGATGCCAGATGACATGAGCGCGCATGTTGCCGACTACGGGGCTAGACGTTGGGAGCAGCCAGTGTTTCTGGTTCTCGCCGCAACCAGTCGGCTACCACGGTGTCGACAAGCAATTGGCATACGTGATAGGCAACCATGGGCAGCATTGCCAGGCCGCTGAATTGCAATGCGACGAGCAGGCCGATCATCAACGTCTTCTGACTACCGCTAAAGCCCACCGCGATTCGGTCTTCGCGCGGCATTCGAAATGCCATGGCCGCCGCGTGCCCCACGGCCAGCATGGCAATGTGCAGCCCGACAACACCCACGAGCATGCCGGCCCAGCCGGCCAGGCCGATTTGGGCTTCTGAATGGCGCACGTCCAGGCCTGCTCGAATGGCGCCGACGAATACAATGGTCAGAATGCCGCATTGCGCCACACCGCCCAAGGTGTGTTTCTGGGCCGTGGCCCACTGGCCTATCGGTTGGTGCAGGCGAACCAACTGGGCCAATAGCGTTGGCAGCAGCACCAGCACGGCCAGCCTGGCGATCATGCGGTCGAGCGGCAGTTGCGTTGCCGCTCCAGCGGTGATCCACAGCCAGGTGGGAGTTACCACAAAACAGGCCAGGTTGGTGCTTACCGTAACCAGCAGCGCCACGGCATCGTTGCCACCTGCCCGACGGGTCCAAACAGCAGCGGCGGTCAGCGTGCTGGGCACCGCACCCACGATCAATATGCCAATGGCCAGGTCCGATCGGACCCACCCCGAGACGATCCACGCGGCCAGCGGCAATAGCAAGAAGTTGATCGCCACGGCCAACATCACGGGGGCGGGGCGCCGCATGGCAGTCCAGATCGCTGTGGCATCGAGCGAGACGGCCATCAAAAACAGCACCGTGCCAACGACAATGTTTTTCGGCACGCGATCCGCCACATCGGCCAACGGTTGCGAAAGCGAAAACCCGACCGCAAGCACGCTTAGCAACGCAAGCAGAAACCACCGTTTGACGAGAAAATCACGAATCAACTCGGCTAGCCTTTCGTCTGGCGCCACTTCGTGCAGCGTCGCGCCGGCGGCGGGGGATTACTGCCAACTTACGGTCTCACGCGAATTGCCCCCGCGGGTTTTCGTGCATCGGAAAGTGCGTTGGCCTGGCAACCAACTCTAGGCGTTTCGATTGCCCGTTGGTGCGGACCCTTCCCAGCGGCGTCTGGCTTTCTTTAGCAGCTCGCTTTAGCTGTTTCGGTCTTTTTTTTCAGCATGGCGCAGCGGTTCTTGGC
>WGDQ01000976.1 GCA_015493185.1 Planctomycetaceae bacterium | reverse complement strand
CTATTACTCAGAGATGCCGTTTCGCGTGGAAACCGAACGAAAAAAATTTCCCTTTTCGTGTCCCTTCGGGGTACACCCCCGCGGGGCACACCCCCGAATTTTGTTGACCCCCACTGCTGCGTGGCTTATCGTGCAAAATGCACAACGCGTCGCATGCCTAAAGCCGTATCTGGCAATGGGAAAGGACTACGTTTCGTGCCTGCGAAAACAGCCACGTCCGAGCACTTGCAGCAGAGCCAGTTGCGGCTGATGATCGCCGCTGCGCGCGATGGCTCGAATGAAGCATTCGACGAGCTGTCCAAGGCCTATTGGGATTACCTGCTGTTGCTCTCGAAGTTCGGACTCGATGCCGACATGCGGGCCAAGGTCGGCGCTTCCGATGTGGTTCAGGAAACCCTGCTCGATGCCTACCGCGGAATTCACGGCTTTCGGGGTTCGACCGAGGCCGAGTTCGCACGTTGGCTGCGAAAAATTCTCAAAAACCGGCTCGCCGCCGTCCGACGCCGTTTTTTGAAGACCGAAAAACGTTGCCTCGCCAACGAGGTGGCCCGGGCAAGCGACTCCGGCACCGCTGCCGTCCAGAGCCACTCGCTGTGCGATAGCCAAACCCCCAGTCGCAACGCGGTGGCCAACGAAGATCAGGTTCTCTTACAGCAGGCCCTGGCGCAATTGCCCGAGCAATATCGCAGGGTTCTTGTGTTGCGCAATCTCGAAGCCCGCTCGTTCGAAGAGATCGGTCGCGAAACAGGCCGCACGGCCGACGCGGCCCGCATGTTGTGGTCTCGGGCCATGAAGCATCTCCAGCGAACGGCGACCAGCCCGCATGTCCTACGCCCGCGATAAACAGCCCGACAACGAGTCGGTCGCACGGCTCATCCACTATCAGGAAGCCCTTTTCCGCGAGCCCGACGAATCGTTTTCCGAAGGGGTATCGGCCAGCAGTGCCGATTTGCCCCGCGATGCCGCGGCGTGGCTTCGCATTTTCGAACGCGTGCGAAGAAGTCGGTGCCGCGCGTCCGGCGCAACAAGCGGGCCGATCGAGTCCGACGCGTCAGGCGCCGCTGCGGCGTCTTCGCATGCCGCCGCAGGCACGACTCCCGAACGCACCGAACCGCGCGAACCCACCCAGCCCGGCGAAGCCGTCGCGCCGGCTGCGTGCACCGACCCGATTGCACCGGCCGAATCTTCGGCTCCTACCGCTCCCGACGAGCCCGGCGGCTCGGTCGCGCCCGCCAAGCGTGTCGAGAAGTTGGGCCGCTTCGAGGTGCTGCGTGTTCTTGGCCGTGGCGGCTGTGGCATCGTTTTTCTTGCACGCGATCCGCGTTTGGGTCGGCAGGTGGCCCTGAAAGTTCCACGTCCCGAGTCGCTGGTCGATGCCGAGTTGCGGCGCCGCTTTTTGCAAGAAGGAGAAGCGGCCGCCGGCCTGAAACACCCGCACATCGTCCCCATTTACGAAGCCGGGCAAATTGGTCCGGTTTGCTACCTGGCGCAAGAATACTGCGAAGGCGGCACGTTGGCCCAATGGCTCGGTCGACTGCAAAAACCGCTCGCGCCGCGCGTGGCCGCCGAACTGGTCGCCCAGCTCGCCTCGGCGGTTCATTTCGCACACAGCCGAGGCGTTTTGCACCGCGACCTCAAGCCGGGCAACATTCTGTTGGAACCGAATGCTCCTGTCACCTCCCTCGCCCATGCACGGGGCGTGGCGCGATTGGGCTTCACCGCCAAAATCGCCGATTTCGGTTTGGCCAAACTCGTCGACTCGGGCGGCCATGCCACGACTCAGGGTTTGGTGATCGGCACGCCCGCCTACATGGCGCCCGAGCAGGCTCAAGGCAAACCGCAAGACGCCGGCACGCACACCGATGTGTACGCGCTGGGCGTTATCCTGTTCGAGTTGCTCACGGGCCGTCCGCCCATTGTCGGCGACTCCGACGTGGAAACGCTCGTGCGCGTGGCGGTCGAAGAGCCTGTGTTTCCCTCGCAATGGAAACGCCGCTTGCCGCGCGACCTGCAAGCCGTGTGTTTGAAGTGTCTGCAAAAGAATCCCGAGGCCCGCTACGCATCGGCCGCCGCGCTGGCCGACGATTTGCAGCGGTTCGTAACCGGCCGACCCACCGAGGCACATCCGCCGGGCTATCTCGGCCTGATCGTCAAATGGTGTCGGCGTCGGCCT
Organism: Planctomycetaceae bacterium; assembly: GCA_015493185.1. GTDB lineage: Bacteria > Planctomycetota > Planctomycetia > Pirellulales > JAEUIK01 > WGDQ01. The sequence goes on along the minus strand of WGDQ01000976.1, from coordinate 3,115 downwards.
TCGGTTGCGGCACTGGTGCTCGTCAGCGCCTTGGCCACGGCCGGGTTGCTGGCCGGTGGTTGGTGGCATGCCACGCGGCTCGGCAGCGCGCTGCGCATCGCGGAAAACCAGCGGGCCGAAGCCATCCAGCAGCGCATGGTTGCTGATGCGATGCGCCGCAAAGCGATGCTTTCCGAGCAGCGCATCCGCCACGGCGTTTATGCCACGCACATTCGCATCGCGCACAAGGCCCTTTCTCGTGGCGATCTCGGCTGGGCCATCCAGTCGCTCGAGCAATGCCAAAGCCCCGAGGATCGTGCCGACTTGCGAGAATTCGTCTGGCGTTATCTCTGGAGGAAGTGTCACGCCCACCGCAACGTGCTCCGTGGCCACAAAGCCGATGTCTACCACGTCGCGTTTTCTCACGATGGCAGCCGCCTGGCCACGACCGGAAAAGATGGCACGCTCCGGCTCTGGAACCCCATCAGCGGCGAGCTGCTCGCTACGCTCCGCGGTCATCGGGGCGAAGTGAACGCGGTGCAATTCGCCCCCGACGGAACCACGCTCGCCACGGCCAGCGACGATGGCTCGGTAATGCTATGGAACACCGCCACGGCTCGCCACCGGGCCACGCTCACCGGACATCGCGGCGTGGTGGTCGCCCTGGCATTCGCACCCGATGGCGAAACGCTCGTCTCGGGTGGCGAAGACGGCGCGGTCCGCCTCTGGAGCGTTTCCGCGGCGGCCCCGTCCGCCGTGCTGGCCGATGGTCTCGACTGGATCGAAGCCGTTGGCTTCAGCCCCGATGGTCGAACATTGGGGGTTTGCAGCCGCGGTGCTGGCGTGCAGCTTTGGGACGTTGCCACGGGCCAGGTGCGGCACGCCTTTGTCGATCGCGGTGCCTCGGCCACATGCCTGGCTTTCTCGCACGATGGCAAACGGCTGGCGGTCGGCGCCGTCAATTCGGCCGTTACCGTTTGGGATACGACCACGGGCCAAAAACTTCTTACCTGCCTGGGGCATACCGACGCAGTGCAGTCTGTCGTGTTTTCGCCCGACGACCGAACGCTGTTTTCCGGTGGCAAAGACACAAGCCTCCGCATCTGGGAGGTGCAAAGCGGCCGCGCGCTCGGCGTGTTGCCCGCCCATACTGGGCGTGTGTGGTGCGTCGCCCTCTCGCCCAACGGGCACATGTTGGCCACGGCCAGCCGCGACGGCACCACAAAGTTGTGGAACGTGCCGCCCGACGGTCGCATCGGCGGCGTCGCGACCGTTCGCACCGGCTTTTCCGAGGCGTTGGCTTCGCTTCCAGGCGGCGGCGACCGACTGCTTGCTAGCGATGCCATCAGCACAGCCGCGCTCTGGCGCTTGGTCGATGCGCGGTTTGGTTTCGGCCACGGCTTTGCCCACGCTCAGGCGGTGCTCGCTTTTTCGACCGATCGAAGCGTTGGCGAAATCCGCCTTCAAAACCAGATGACGGTCGAGCTCTCGCGCCTGTTCAACCGGCGGGTCGATCGCGTTCGCGCCATTGTCTGCTCGCCCGATGGGCGACAGGTTGCCACGGCTGGCATGGATGGAACGATCCAACTGTGGGATCCCGTCACGCGACGCATCTACCGCGAGCTGGCCGTGCCCAACGATTCGGTGCGTTTTCTCGCGTTTTCATCCGATTCGAAAATCTTGGCCTCGGCCGGCACGGATTGCTGCGTGCGGTATTGGAACGCCCAGTCTGGTGCGCCGCTCGGCAGCACCCCGCCGTGGGGAAGCCCGACGGTTTGTGCTGTTTCTTCTCCATCTCAGCCGCTGCTGGCCACGGCCTTTGCCGACGGTCAGATAGCACTCTGGCAATTCGATCGCAACCAGCCCACGCTGCAATGGCGTGGACATCTGGCGGGTGTCAAGTCCGTGGCTTTCAGTCCAAACGGCACCACGCTGGTTGGTGGAAGTCTCGACGGTCGGCTCCGCCTTTGGGATGTGCGATCGGGTCAGGAGCTGATGGCCATCGACACCGAGCTTGCTCACATTTACTGTGTTGCGTTCTCGCACGACGGCACACTGCTAGCGGCTAGCGGACAAACCTCGACCGGCAACGATGCCATGCAACTATTCGCCGCACCCTAGCACCCCGTCGCGTCTGACGCCCGCGACCTGAAACCGGTTGCTTCTGCTTCCTTCACCGCTTTCTTCTTTTTTCTCCCCGGTCTTCGCTCTTTTTTGCCGCTACTGCCCGATGCTACCGCCGAGGTGGCTGGCCCTGCTGAGGCGTCGGTTATAGAAAGAGGGCGTACGGAAAGGTTTTCCGCTCGAACATGGTCTCCGCCACGCCGCGAACCATTGTTTGGTCGGCGCCGCCGTGTTGCTTTTCGGGGCACGGCCGGTTGTCCGCTTGCGGGCGGAAGTTTCTGTTCGATCGCGAGGATGGGCTTGCCGGCACTGTCCACACGGTTTTTGGCTCGAGGCAACAAGCACGAATGGCAACCGATCCGCTGGGCAACATGGCCGAACATCAGACATACATGCGTCGCTGCATCCATCTGGCGCAGCAGGCGCGAAACCGTGGCAACACGCCCGTGGGCAGCCTGGTGGTTATCGATGGGCACATCGTAGGCGAAGGCGTCGAGCAACTGCCCGCCGGCACCAACCTGGCCGGGCATGCCGAGCTGATCGCCTGCCAGCAGGCAGTCGAGCGGACCAACACGCGACGCCTCGTCGGCGCGGTGCTCTACACGACCGCCGAACCGTGCTTCATGTGCTCGTACGTCATCCGGCAGTGTGGTATCGCGACCGTTGTGTATGGCGTCGATACGCCCGGAGTCGGCGGCGTCACGTCGCTTCACCCGATACTGACCGACGCGTCGCTGGCTTTTTGGAATCCACCGCCCCGCGTTCTCGCCCACGTATTGCAGGCAGAATGCCAGCAGCTCAAATCGCCCCGCCGCGGCAACTCGCGATCGGCCCCGTAGCTCTGCCAACGCGCCGCCTGCCAGCACGCAGTGTGGAGGCTCTTTTTCAGCCCCCGATGCTTTCCTTTCCTTCACCCCCGACCGCCCCCCGGCTTTTGTGGGGCTGGTGCAACAAAGAAGGCGACCGACGTTTGAGTATAGTTGCACGCTTCATCCACGCCGCCTGCCAGCAA
>WGDQ01000975.1 GCA_015493185.1 Planctomycetaceae bacterium | reverse complement strand
CTCGCCTGCCCTTGCGTCAGACTACGAATATCGGTCGAGTAGCCGAACGTTTCGGCCAGCGGCACCTCGCCCTCGATGAAGGCGACTTTGCCGCGGATCTCGGTGCCGAGAATCATACCCCGTCGGCCGGTCAAGTCGCCGACGACCGATCCCTGAAATTCAGTGGGCACCTCGATTTCGACCTTCATCACCGGCTCGAGCAGTACGGGATTGGTCTTGCTGAAGTTCTCTCGCAAGCAGCCTCGCGCGCAGACCTGGAAGGCCATGTCGGAGCTGTCCACCTCGTGATACGAACCGTCTTCGACGACCGCCTTGAGACCGATGACGGGATAACCGGCCAAGGGCCCCTTTTGCAAAATCTCGCGAAAACCCTTCTCGATGGCCGGCATGTACTGCTTGGGAATCCGTCCGCCGACCACGGTTTCTTCGAAGATGAAGGTTTCTTCCTCGGCTTCTTCGTCCGAGAGCACGTCGAAGTAGCCGACGATGTGGGCATATTGGCCGGAGCCGCCGGTTTGTTTCTTGTGCTTGTAATTGAAGTCGGCCCGCGTGGTCGGCGCCTCGCGGTAGCTGACCTTCGGCGCGCCCACTTCGGCCTCCACGCGGTATTCGCGGCGGATGCGTTCGACGTAAACGTCTAAGTGCAGCTCACCCATGCCGGCGATCACCGTTTCGCCGGTTTCTTCGTCGGTCGAAACGTGAAACGTCGGATCTTCTTTCATGAACCGATGCAACGCTTTCGCTAGCCGATCGGCCCCGTCGCGGTTCGTGGCGCGGATGGCCATTTTGATGACCGGCTCGGGCACATAGATTTTTTCGAGCAGGCAGTAGTTGGGTTCGCTGGCGTAGGTGTCGCCGCTGGCGGCGTCGAGGCCCATCACCGCCACAATGTCGCCGGCCTTGGCGGTTTGAATTTCTTCTCGCTGGTCGGCATGCATCCGCACAATGCGGCCCACACGCTGTTTTCGCCCGGTTCGTTGGTTGAAGTAGCTGGCGCCCTTCTCCAGTGTGCCCTGGTAGATACGCATATAGGTCAACTGGCCGTACGGATCGTCGACGATTTTGAAGGCCATGCCCACCAGCGGGCGCGCGGGGTCGGGAACCAGCTCCATCTGCTCGCCCGAGTCGTCGTGGAGTTGGGCCGAAATCGGGCGCTCCAACGGCGAGGGCAGGTAGCGCGTTACCGCATCGAGCAAGGGCTGCACGCCCTTATTGCGAAAGGCCGAGCCAAGGAACACCGGTGTCAGGTCTTGCTGCTGTACGGCCTGACGAATCACCTCGTGCACCAGATCGTGGGGCACGTCTTCTTCGGCAAGCAAAAGCTCCATCAGCTCGTCGCTGTACATGGCCAGGGCTTCCAGCATGTGCTGCCGCGCGGCGGCCACTTCTTCGGCCATTTCGGCCGGCACGGCCTCGCGGCGGACGGTTTCGCCGTTGTTGCCGTCGAAGTAAACCGCCTCTTCGCTGATCAGATCGATCACGCCCTGAAAGCCTTCTTCGCGGCCGATGGGCAACTGCATCAGCACAGCATCGCAGTCGAGTTTCTGGTGGATTTGCTCGACCACGCTGGCGTAGTCGGCGCCTGTGCGGTCCATCTTGTTGATGAAAGCCAGTCGCGGAATATGGTAGCGCTTCATCTGCCGGTCGACGGTCAGCGATTGCGACTGCACGCCGCCCACAGCACACAGCACAAGAATGGCGCCATCGAGCACGCGCAAACTGCGCTCGACCTCGACGGTGAAATCGACGTGCCCCGGCGTATCGATCAGGTTGATCTCGTGGCCGCGCCAGTCGACCGTAGTGGCCGCGCTGGTGATGGTGATGCCGCGCTCACGTTCCAGCTCCATGTGGTCCATCGTGGCACCTTCGCCACGGACCTCTTGGATGCGGTGGATTTTGCCCGCGTAGTACAAAATCCGCTCGCTGAGCGTGGTTTTGCCCGAATCGATATGGGCGGAAATTCCGATATTGCGCAGTTTGGCGATGTCCATTAGTTACGTACCGTTTGACTCATGGTCGCACGAGCCCCCACCAGCGCGCAGGCACCGGGTGGCCGCGAGACACGAAAAAAAAGGGGTGTTGAGAATTCAGATCGACCGGCGATGTGCCGCCGCAGCAGGCGCGGACCGCAGGCGGGCGCCGAACGTAGGCGTGTTTTCCTATACTATCCACTCGCGCCTTTTAGGCGAAGCCCTAATCTGGCCCTGTTTGGCTCGAATTCACCGAACCTTTACACTCATGCTTACTGCTGGCCTTTGCCAGACGGCCGCTGTCGACATTTTCGGTCCAACCAGGTCCAACCAACCGTCGTGCGGGGCAGACCAAGTCGGGCGTCGACGGGCCGCTTATTTGGCAAACGGCGGGCGAATCGGCAGCAATGGTTGCAAAACGGGCCGGCTCGCGGCCGGCTGGCCCATCGAGGACCACTCTGGCCGCAGATTCCGCTTCCAACCGCTTCGATTCGGCCCAAGGGGCAAGGGGCGATTCAACCGAAACGGCCGGCCTCTCTGGTCAGCAGCCGAAGCCGACCGTCGGAGCCAAGGTGAGTTTCACCGGCTTGTGAGGGAGGCCGGTGCCACAGACGAAGCCATTTATTTCAGCCGACTGCCATCGGAACCGCTATGAACGACGATTCGAAACAGCCTTCAACCACCGATTCGGGCGGTCGCGAGGCCGCCGGCCAAAAGCATCGCCCCCGCTCGGAAGGCGGGCTACGCAAACTGCATACGCAACATCCCTGGTTGGTGTTCGTTTTGCCCTTTGTGGTCTACATGATCTTCAACTCACTGGAACCAACGCCGCCCGAGCCGCAAACGGAGCGAACCGACGCGGTGGCCGACCAACACACGGAACCTTCAGGGGCCTGGCTGCCGATCGACTACGACGACTACCCGCTGATTTACACCCTGAAGCTGCTGGCCACCGGGGCAGCCATATGGCTGGTTTGGCCCGGTTTTCGCCAATTTCCGCTTCGGGTTTCGCCGCTTGCGCCGCTGGTGGGCGCGGTAGGCTGTTTGGTTTGGGTCGGCATTTGCGGGCTGCGGCTTGAGGCCCGCTTGGGCGAGTTGCTTGGCGTCACGTGGCTTATCGAGATGGGACAGCGGCCGGGCTTCAATCCGTTGGAGCAGTTGGCCGATCGACCGCTGCTGGCCTACGGCTTTCTGGTCATCCGTTTCACGGGGCTGGCGGTCGTGGTGCCGGTGATCGAGGAGTTCTTTCTTCGCGGCTTTCTGATGCGGTATCTGGTGCGGGAGGACTGGTCTAGCGTGCCGTTCGGCACCCCCGATGCGCGGGCCATCGCCATTGTGACCGTACTGGCCATGGCCATGCACCCCGCCGAGTTGGTCGCTGAGCTGGTCTGGTTTTCGCTGGTCACGTGGTTGATGATTCGCACCCGCAACATCTGGGATTGTGTTGTGGCGCACGGCACAACCAACCTGCTGCTGGGGTTCTACGTTGTGACCACCGGACATTGGGAGCTGATGTAAGGCACGCCTCATCCCCACGCACGCCGCTTCGGCAGAAAATGCGGCCCAAGTGGGGCGTGCGCCGGAGTGGTCTACGGGCCTGCGGATGCAGTTTGCCGGTCGCCTGCACAGCCCGCGCTACGGGGCGATTCGGCGTTGCGGCGTCTGGGGCACCGGACAGCGGCCTTTTGGCTTAAGAACGGCGTGCCCGGCGCGCGCCGATCTGCTGTCTGCCGGGGGGCAAGATGTCTCGGAAAGGCTGGTTTTGCTCGTAAAGGCGCAGCCTCGCTTCGTAGTTGGCGGCCAACTCGGGCGGGGCCATTTCGACCACGCGGGCTTGAATCTCGCGGGCCTTTTCAAATTGGCCCGCATTGGCGTAAGCGGCGGCCAACGTGTCCAAATAGCGGTAGCTCTGGCCGTCTAGCTCGATGGCCCGGCGTGCGGCGCTGATGGCCTTTTCGGTCTCGCGGTATCGGGCATCGGGGCACGTGGCCATCAGCCATGCGGCGCTCTGATAAGCGCGGCCCATTTTGGGGTCGATGCGGATGGCCGCCCGATAGTCTTGCGCGGCCTGACGATACATGCCCAAGTCGGCGTAGGCGTCGCCGCGATTGGTGTAAGCGGCCGCGTTTCGGGGATCGACGCGAATGGCCCGGTTGTAGTCGCTGATGGCCGAGCGGTAGTTGCCCAAGCGATAGTAGGCATGTCCGCGGCTGTTCAATGCGGCCGCATCGCGGGGCTGAAGCCGCAGGCATTGGTTGTAGTCGGCAATTGCCCGCCGAAACTCACCCAGTTCGTAGTGCAACTCGCCCCGATTGAAGTAGGCATTGGCGTAGTTGGGGTTCAGTTCGATCGTGCGGTCGAAATCAGCAATCGCTTTTTCATATTCCCCGAGTCGGGCGTAGCTGACGCCGCGATTGTGGACCGCTTGCCAACGCGTGGGATCGAAGTGAATGGCCTGATCGAAGTCGGCCAGCGCTTCTTCGCTCTGTCCGGCTTCGTCGAGCAACAGGCCTCGCTTGTCGTAGGTCCAGGCGAGCAGCTTATGTGCGTACTGCCGCATCGACTCCGACACGTCCGGATCAGCCAGACCCTGCTGACACGTCTCGATCACCGCCGTGAGCTCTTCGACCGTTTGGGCCTCTTTACTAATGCGGTAGGCCTCGCGAATCATATCCTCGCCACTGGGGGCTTCGGCGGCCGAGTCCGATGGCGCATCGTCTGCCTCTGCCTCGGCTGGCACATCTGCCGAGTCTGCCTGCTCGACCGGATCGCCCGGATCGTCGGCTTGCTGCGCGCGTGCCTGTGCACCAACTACAGCGATGGATGTCGACATGGCGATCAGCCAGACGTACTGCACCATCGACCAATGCGATCCGTGCCAGGTCGATATGGCCGATCGGATCGCCGAGCGAAAAACTGGCCGAATGCTCATGATGACACTCCTCCTGCGCGGGGCCGTTTTGGGTACTCCGCAGAAAAACGCATTGTGCTGGCCCTTCCGAAAAACAAAACAGAATCGCCAGCCGCCGGCTTCCTCGGTTCAGGTCGTGCGCGGTCGATCCGCGCCGTGCCGGTCAACCCACCACCGACCGCACGAGGCACGACATGGTCAGCCGCGACAAACTTGGGCCGCTGACGCCGACAGCGGGAAAAATCGAGCCAGTGGCCCCAGCCCCGCCAGCCATCGCGGTCGGCCGTGTGATTCTAACGTTTTGGGCCGTGCGAGCCGACGGGAATTTTTTTGCCGGCAGTCGATACACTCAGCCGGTGTGCCGGCTCGACCCGTGCCCCCGGCGATAACAGGAGCAGCCAGAATGGCCGTGACCGCCGGAATCGTCCCCCCTACAGAGCAATACGAAAAATCACTCCAGAGGAGTGGCTCAGGCACAAAGGCGGCGCCGGCGACGAGGCGAAACGCCCGCCGGGGCCCGTGTGGTGGCAAATGGTGGCCGGTGCGCGGCCCGCTTGTGAGAGGCAGATGGTTTTTTCGAGAGGGGGCAAAGGGGCGGGTAGGCTGCTT
>WGDQ01000974.1 GCA_015493185.1 Planctomycetaceae bacterium | reverse complement strand
GGTGGCGATGGTGTTGCCTCGAATGGTGGCCGTGCCCGGGGCGATGCGGATGGGATCGTTGATCGTGGGGCCGAGCAGATTGTTTTGCACAAGGTGCGAGCCGGCCTGTCCGGCGACGTCGATTGCCGCTTGCATTCGCGGCGGCTGCCGTCGGTCGACGATGGTGTTGCTATCGACGCGGCAGGCGTGTCCGCCCCGCAGGCGGATGCCCACCTCGGGCGGCGAGGTAATCTGGCACTGGCTCACGCTGGTGTCGTGGCAGTCGAGAAGCGAAATCGCGGCTGTTTGGGATTCGGGCCGCTCGGTCTTGGCGGGCGAACCGCCGACGTCGTGAATCGTGAGCCCGTGCAGCAGGCTGTTGCGGCAGTGGTCGAGAACGATCGTATCGTTCATCTGACGCTCGGGCCCGAGACGCCACCCGAAGGTGTTGGTGCCGACCGAAAGCCGAAGACAGCCGCGTGCGGCGATCGCATGTTGGCGCCCGTCGTAGATGGTGTTGCCGACAATGGCAATGCCGTCGACGTCGTGGAGCTGGAGGTTTGTGTTCTGGCTGCCGATGACGTTGCCTGTGATCGAGATGAGCCGCGCCGAGCCGGGCAATGCGGCGCCGGACCGAGCGGCCTCGGGTGCGGGGGCTGCGCCGAGAATGCGAATGTTGGCACCATCTTCCGACACGCGGGCCTGGATCGTGTTGCTGGCGATCGTGATTTCGCTGGCGACGCCTTTCCGGGCATCGAAGAAAATGTCGGCCGCGCCGCGTTGGGCCGGGTCGTAGTTGTACTCGATGTCGTTGCCGGTGATTTGCAAATTGTGCAGATCGCCGTCGCGCGAGTGGATTCCGGCCTGCCGGTTGAAGCTGATGTGGCATGCGGAAACGATCATCTGATGCAGGTTGCAACGGTCGATGAAGATGCCGCAGCCGGTGTTGTCGTAGATGTGCGAGGCGCTAATGAGCATGTTGCGGTTGCGCTCGGTCAAACGAATGCCGTGTCGCACGCGGCGGATGAGCACGCGCTGGATGATGGCCTGCATCGTGCGCCGCAGCTCGATACCATCCGCATTGGGGTTGGCCCCGATGATTTCCAGACCCACGATTTGCGGCATGCGCTCGTGCAGCCACGTAGCCGGCTTGACTGTGGGCGGGTCAGAGGTGCCTTGGTGCTGGCCGAGCAACCGAATGGCCGGACCGTCGCCCTCGAAAATCAGGCGGGCCGTGCCCCCCTCGCCCCGCAGCGAACGCAGGCCGGTGCGTGAACGCTCGACGACCAACGTGCGGCGGACGACGTAGGTGCCGGGCGAAAAGAGAATTTCGCCGTCGCCCTCGTCGATGGCGTGCTGAATGGCTTCCGTATCGTCGCGCTTTCCGTCGCCGACGGCTCCGAAGTGGCGTACGTCGCTCATGCTGGTTTTCCGGGGGCGTGTGTTGCGGTAGAATCGCGCCGCGCCAACGAACCGACGCAGCGGACCGAAGCCGAACCAAGCGGACGGACGGCCGCCGAACGACTGGCAAACCGACGTGTAGCGTGGCCAGGGCGGCAGGTGTCGCGGCTTCGTCTCACTAGTTTTTCAGTTTTGGCCGATCTTTGGCGGTCGTGCCCACGGCGGCTCGCGGCGGTGGCCGCAATAGGCCATAGGCGGTGGCCGCTATAGGCGGTGTATGAACCGATTTGCGGACGTGTGGGCTGTGCGCTGTGCCCGCTGGCGAGCATGCGGCCTGTGGATCGTGGAGCATTGGCAGCGGGTCGGGTGGCCGTGCGAAGCGAGAACCACAGGGGCATGCGTGATGCGTTTTGCCAAATGAACCAAGTCTTGCCGCAAACCGGCGACTATCGCCTGAGCGGCGTAAGGAAGCGTGGCTTACCATGAGCGAATCGAAACACGCGGCGGATGACGTGTCAAGGATCGCAACGTTTCGCGCCGATCAGGTGCACCCCACGGCTTTTATCGCCCGCGGGGCGGTGGTGGTGGGCGATGTGACGCTGGAAGAAAACACGAGCGTGTGGTTCAACGCCGTATTGCGAGGCGACTGCGAGCCGATTCGCATTGGCCGACGGTCGAACGTGCAAGACGGCTGCATCCTGCACGCCGACCCGGGCTTTCCTTGCACGTTGGGCGAGGGCGTGACCTTGGGACACGGGGCGATTGTTCACGGCGCCACGATCGGCGACAACGTGGTGGTGGGCATGAAGGCGGTGGTGCAAAACGGCGCCGTGGTGGGCGAGAACAGCATTATTGCCGTGGGTGCCGTGGTGACCGAAGGCGCACAGATTCCGCCCGGCTCGTTGGTGATGGGCATTCCCGGCAAGGTGAAACGACCCTTGCAGCCCGAGGAGATCGAGCGCATTCGCCTCGGTGCCGAGCACTACGTACACAATGCGAAGGTGTTTGCCGCCGCGCAGGAACAAGCGGGCGCCGCCGCGCGTGACGGAAACCCGAGCGACTCGTGATCGAAGCCGGAATGGGAGCTTGAACGCGCCTGCTAGCAAAGGCCCTTGCGGGCAGCCCAGACAGCGGCCTGCGTGCGGTCGGAGACGCCGATTTTTCGGAGGATGTTCTGGATGTGCTCCTTGACCGTTTCGGCGCTGATGTGCAACTGCTGGCCGATTTGCTTGTTGGTCAGGCCGTGAGCCACTTGTTCGAGCACTTCGCGCTCGCGCCGCGTGAGCGTGATTTCCAGATCGCCGTTTGGCGACGCGGCGGCCGACTTGCGACCGAAACGGCGTAGCTCGTCGGATGTCCAAACCGATTGGCCCGCGGCCACCGCACGAATTTTCTCAATGATTTCCTCGCGATTGCTGCCCTTGAGCAAATAGCCGCTGGCCCCCTGCGCCATGGCCTGCGCGATGTAGGTGGGGTTGTCGTACGTGGAGAGCATGAGAACGGGCATTTCCGGCTGTCGCTCTTTGATGGCTTCCAGGGCCGAGAGGCCATCGCCATTGTTCATGCGAATGTCGAGCAGCACGACGTCGGGCTGCTGTTCGATGGCGATTTGCACGGCTTCGTCGCCCGAGGTTGCCTCGGCCACAATGTTGATGTCCGACCCGGAGAAAAGGCTTACCAGACCTCGGCGGAGAACTTCGTGGTCGTCGGCGATCAGAATTCGAATAGGCATGGCGACAGGACACTCGCAGTTGTACGAAAGAAGGGAAAAGGAAAATAAAGGCTTCAACGAGACGGCAATAAATTCTGCCTTGCGGGCCGCAGGGCACGATGACGACCGACGCGCGGCCGAGTTTGCCAGACGACCGGGCCGGACGACAAAACGCACACACGCCGGCCGGAACGAAGGGCACCCGCCCCGCGGCGGCGCGAACCGCAACGGCATCTCGCGGTTGGGCAGCCGAGACGACGCTTTCTTCTCGCACCCCTCCGCACGCCCCCAAGGGGCAATGCCAGTAGCGGAAACCCATACGTGGCGAAACGCCGTGGCCGCCCCTCGACGATCGCCGATGGGTGAGGCTGTCGGTTCGCACCGTCGAAGGGGAACGCGTCACGGAGCATGTGACGAGTCGGCCGTCGCGTTGTTGTGCGATGCGAAAAGGCCCCCCGGCCGAGCTTGTCTCATTCTAGCCAGAACCAACAAGCGTGTCATCTCGCCCGCTGAAATGGTGGTAGCGCATGTTACGCAGTGCAATATCGGCCCGCAGCGACGGCCCCTGTGCGGATGGCCGGCTTGTCGAAGCCGACAGGGGCCACGCTCACTACGCAAACGATGCCGGCAAACGGGCTGCCAAGGCCAACGCGCTAAACCGCAATGCATGAACAAGGGCAGGATGAATCGGCAACTCGAATGCGTGAGGGCAAAAACCGAAAACGCCGAAACGCTACGGATCGAACCGTGGAATTGTGGAATCGCGCCGGAATGGCCGGAATGTTGGCCAAGGGGTGAACGGACGGAACATTGCGCCGTGGAGGCGGCGCCGCGAAACCTTGCGGCTGGATCGGGCGTTGCCGGTCATTATGATGGAGTGGCCCGCGGTTGGCCCTGCTGTGCAACGGTGGATCGACGCAACAGCCCGCCAATGCTGCGGCCGCGTGCTGGATTTGCGGCTGGCGGGTTCTTTTTCTGCAACGGCCTGTTTGACAAGCTTGAAAAACGGTCTGCTTAAGACATGAGTACGGTGCCGCAATCGGTGTTGGAACGTCGGCCGGCGGAGGGCATCGCGAAGTGCGAGGTGCCGCGATGTCCGGCGTGCGAGTCGGCCCGGCGTCGGCAGCGAACCACGGTGCGAGAGCACGAGTATGCGAACAGCACGACCGATGCGTTTCCTTTGATGGAGTGCCTTGATTGCGGGGCATGGTATCTGAGTCCTCGGCCGGATGTTTCGGCCTTGGACGTGATTTATCCGCCGAATTATTACGTTTACGTGCTGGAGTCGAAGTCGGGCGGCGACGTGGACGCCGCGCGGCGGGGTTTGTTCAGCCGATTGGCCAGCCGGTTGTTTCGCAAGCGCATTCGGCCGATCGCCAAATACATGGGACTGACGGCCGAGAAAACGAGGCTCGACATCGGTTGCGGCAACGGCTCGGTGCTGGAAGCGATGCGCGACGAATTCGGCATCGTGGGCACGGGCATCGATTTCTCAGAGCAGGCCGTGGCCCATTGTCGGCAACGGGGGTTCGCGGCGCACGCCTGCCGGTTTGAAGACTACGCACCCGAGGGGGGCGAGACCTACGACCTGGTGCACAGCTCGCACGTGATCGAACACGTGGAGTCGCCCTTGGCCTACATGCAGAAGGCGTTTGAACTAACGCGGCCGGGCGGGCTGAACGTTTTTATCACGCCGAACACCGCCACTTGGGAAGCCCGATGGTTTGGTCGCCATTGGGGCGGCTTGCACGTGCCGCGGCACTGGACGCTGCTCGATCCGCAAAGCGCCCGGCGGCTGGGCGAGCGAGTGGGGTTCGAGCACCTGGAAACATGCTTTTCGACAAATGGCACTTTCTGGACGTGGACGTTCCACTCGCTGACACTGCCCTGGCTGGGTCGCCGGCTGAGCGACGCGCTGTTTCCGTCGGATCACCGCTTCATCGAATCGAGCCTGTGGAACATCGCGAGGATTGCGGCGTTCACCTATTTGGATAAAGCCAACTGCCTGCTGCTGGGGCAATCGTCGAACATGCTCTGCATTTTCCGGCGGCCAACCGAGTGAGTGGACCGGCGGCTAGCTGAATGGATCGGTGCCGGCTGAATGGACCGGTGCCGGTGCGGCGGCAACGACGAAGCGGCGGCTCAATAGATCGGCAGATCGACGGCGATCATCGCCGGCAGCGACCACTGCGATACGAGAAATACGAGAAAAAAGCCGGCGGCCGCACGAGGGGGCGATGATGCGGCCGGTACGAGTGATGGGCCGGCTAGTTTTGCGAAACGTCGGGCGGAACGTGTTTGACGCGGAGCGCGGGCCCGAGAACCGAGCGGACGACGCCGTCGGCCACGCGACGCCAAAGGGCATCGTCGTCGCCACGGTAGAAAATGTTGTCGACCGTCGCGGGGGCCGTGATCCATGCTCCCGACTCGATCTCGTGTTCCAACTGCTGCGCGCCCCAACCCGAATAGCCCGTGAAAACCCGCAGCGGTTCGGTGTCGCGGCGCATTAGTTCGAGCAGCGCATCGCGCGACGAGCTGGCAAACACGCCGGGCATCACGTGCATGTCGGCCAACGTTTCGATCGCGTGCAGCGCGATCAGCGGCCCTTTGACCGGACCGCCGATGTAGAGGGTGAGCGCGGTGTCGGGCGGATCGTCGATGAGCGGTTCGAGCACGTCGCGAACACGTTGGCGGGTGGATCGGTTGAGCACCAGCCCCAAGGCCCCCTCGTCGTTGTGTTGGAGCAATAGCACAACGGTGCGGCGGAAGTTGGGATCGGCAAGTGCCGGTGCGGCGAGCAGGATTTGTCCTTGAAGAGATTCCACGGTCGCCTGGAGATAAGGGGGGAAAACGTCAGGAAACGGAACCACCGGCCGCGTTGATAGTGTGTTGGGCCGTTGCCGGATTGCTCGACGAAACCAACCAAACGCTGTAGCCGCACGGCTGCCCGGGTGATCGAGCGCACGGGCAAGCCAGTCGCGCCGCGACACAGCCCGCACGTTGGCGGCACGCGCCGGCTGAGCGAATCTATGGCACAGCGCGTTTTTTTCTTCTTGTAGAGTATGCCACAAATCGGGTTCGGGAAAAGGCGGGCCATGCCCGCGGATGCGATGGTTGTCGTACGATGAGGCGGGCCGAAAACTTGTGGCTGCGATAGAGCGTGCTTAGACTACACAGGCCGATTTTGCCCGGCGGCGCGTGTCGTCCGGAAACGCGTTGTCGTGCGACCGCTTTGCTGTTGGTTTTTTTGCTTGTTTGCGAAACGCCCCATGGGGCTATCTGCCAGAACTCACCGGAGGCGATAAATCATGTCTGATGCCACGGAGCCGCGCGCCACGGGCCGACCGATCTCAAA
Organism: Planctomycetaceae bacterium; assembly: GCA_015493185.1. Taxonomy (GTDB): domain Bacteria; phylum Planctomycetota; class Planctomycetia; order Pirellulales; family JAEUIK01; genus WGDQ01. The sequence goes on along the minus strand of WGDQ01000974.1, from coordinate 7,245 downwards.
GGCCGACGAAAAAGCGTCGATGCCGGCGTCGCTTAGGGGCACGACCACCGGCGTTGGGGCGGAGAAAGCCACGATTGCCAACCGCGCCGACGGTCGGCTTGATCGACGGGGCTTTTTGCACCGTTCGGCGGAAACAGCGGCCGCGCTGTCGGCTGCCGCCGCGGCAGTGAGCATGCCCGATGCGAATTGCTCGCTGCAAGCAGCCGAGCGGCGTCGCGACCGGCCTGTGCGACTTGGCGTGGTGGGCGGCCGTTTCGGTGCGGCGTTTCAGTGGCACGAGCACCCGGATTGCATTGTGCAATCGGTCAGCGACCTGCGGCCCGAGCGGCGCGACCGATTGATGAAAGTTTACGGCTGCCCGCGATCGCACGAGTCGTTGGAAAAAATGATTCTCGATCCGTCGATCGAGGCGGTGGCGATTTTCACCGAGGCGCCGAATCATGTGCGGCATTCGGTGGCCGCGCTCGAAGCGGGCAAGCACGTGGTGTGCGCCGTGCCAGCGGCAATGACGCTGGAGGAATGCCAACGGTTGATTGAAGCCGTGGAGCGCACGGGCCTGACGTTCATGATGGCCGAAACGAGCTACTGGCAGCAACCGACCATTTCGGCGCGAAAGTTCTATGCCGAACAGGCCTTTGGCACGCTGTACGCGGCCAATTCGATGTATCGGCACCCGGGCCTGGAGTCGCTGTGGTTCGAGAACGGCAAGCCCACCTGGCGGCATGGCTTTCCACCCATGCACTATCCGACACACTGCACGGCCCACTTGATCGGCGTGACCGGCGAGCGTTTGGTTGAAGTGACCTGCCACGGCTGGGGCGACGATCATCCGGCGCTGGCCAACAATCCGTACAACAACCCATTCTGGAATGAAACGGCCGAATTCAAAACCGATCGCGGTCATGCATTCCACGTGGAAGTGTGGTGGGCCGGCGCGCATCGGGGTTGCGAACGGGCCGAGTGGTATGGCGACAAGATGAGCTTTCTCAGCGCAACGCCCTACGGACAGGGACCGATGCTCGTACGTGCCTCGCAGGCACGCGAACGCGATTCGGGCGGCTTCGACCGAGCGGCCCCCAAGCTGGAGCGTTATCAGCAGCCCGAGTGGTGGCGAACCGACCTGCTGCCCGAGCCGCTGCGTCACAACAGCGGGCATCACGGTTCGCACACATTCATCACGCACGAGTTCATCGCCTCGCTGATGGAAGATCGCCGGCCGGCGGTCGACGTGTACGAGGCCGTGGCCTACACCGCACCGGGCATTGTGGCCCACCAGTCGGCGCTTCGGGGTGGCGAGCGATTGAAAATTCCGCAGTTCGACCGGCCTGGCCGGCAGTCGTAAGCGGAATGGACAAGCGCGTGGCAAGCCGTGGCGAGGGCGCGTGGCTAAATGCTTCCCGCCGGGTTGGCGTAGGCGGCCAGCATCGTATCGGCAATTTCGGTTGTGGCCACATCGTCGTTGTCCCACAGCGCGGCAAGATTTTTCCGAATGCGCCGCTCGGCGGTGAGCAGGTAGTAGCGACCGGCCTGAATCTGCCGCACGCGCTCGCCGGGCGTGCCCTCGCTGAAGCGTAGCTGGCGATCCATGCGGGCCAACACGCAGCTCGACACGTATAGCTCCGTAGCGGCATCGGCCACGCGACGAAGCTGGTATTGGCGGTCGAGAATATCTTCTTGATACGTGCGGAGCAGCCGCTCGACGTGGTTGCCGAACGTGCCGATGAGCCGCCCGAGCCGGGCCGCTTCGGCTTCCAACTCGGCGCTGCGCAGTTCGATGGTGGGGGTACTCAACAGCGATCCGATGCGGCGACCGGCAAAGCGGCTCAGGCGGCCCAAATTGCCGATGGGGCGTTGGATGGCCTCGACCACGCCTTGCAGCTCCATGCCCACTTCGCGCAAACCGACCAAGGCGATGAAGACCTTGAGCACGTCGTTGGCGCCCTCGCCAATGGTGTTGATTCGGGCGTCGCGCATCATGCGTTCGTAGGGCTCGTCGGTAAAGTAGGCTTTGCCGCCGAATATCTGGATCGTGTCGTTGATGATGCGCCACAGCACCTCGGTGGCAAACACCTTGAGCATGGCGGTTTCGAGCATGTACTCGTCGGCGCCCGAGTCGATGAGTGCGGCGGTCTGGTACGTGGCGGCCTCCATGGCCACAACGCCGGCGGTCATGTAGGCGAGCTTTTCTTTCACCAGTTCGAAGTGGCCCAACGGCTGGCCGAACTGCACGCGGCGGTTGGCGTGCTCGTGGGCTTTCTGCACGCAAAACTTGGCCGCGCCGGTGCACGTGGCGCCAAACGTGGTGCGGCCGAAATCGAGCACGGTGAGCGCGACGCGCAGGCCTTTGCCCAACTCGCCGAGAATGTTTTCCTTGGGCACGAACATATCGCGAAAGGCCAAACGACCGGTGGCCGAGCCGCGCACGCCGCACTTGTCCATTCGTTTTTCGAGCACCTCGAAACCGGGCATGTCGGGCGTGACGATGAAGGCCGTGATTTTCGTTTCGTCGTCGGGGCCAACCGGCGTGCGGGCCATTACGGTAAGCACCTGCGCGATGCCGCCGTTGGTGATCCAGCGTTTTTCGCCATTGAGCACGTAACCGCGTCCGTCGGGCGTGGGAGTGGCCGTGGTTTGCACGTTCGAGGCGTCGCTGCCCGCCTCGGGCTCGGTAAGGGCAAACGCGCTGAGCCACTCGCCGGTGGCCAGCTTGGGCAAATACTTTTGCTGCTGCTCAGGCGTGCCAAACAGCACGATGGCCCGCGGACCGATCGAATGGTGTGCGTTGACGAATAGCGCGGTGCCGCCGCAATGACCGCCGAGCACTTCCAAAAGGCGGCAGTAGTTTTGCTGGCTCATGCCGAGGCCGCCGACCGACTTGGGCAGGCACGCGCCGAGCAAACCCAAACGGCCAAGCCCCTCGACCACCGAGTCGGGAATGAGCGACTCGCGGTCGATGCGGGCGGCGTCGATGTGTTCGTCGCAAAACTGCTTGAGCTCGGCGACGCGCTGGTTGATCTCCGGGTCGCCGTAAACGTCAGGATACTCGGGCAAGCGGCCGTTTCTCACTTCGCCGAAATAAAGCCGTTGGGCAAAACCGGCACGGTGCAAACGATCGCCGAACATTTCTTCGGCTTCGGCAATTTGTCGTTCGTGATCGGTGGCGTTGGAATTCGAGTTGGAATTGGACATCCTTCTTCCTTGCTTCCTTGTGGTTTTGCGACCTCTTTTTATGTTTTTATGAATCCGGCCTGGCATGCGTGAAGCCGGTTTCCGGGAGTGCCTTTCGCCTCGCTGCCGTGCGGCGTGGCGAGCGACCTGGCACCCCCTTTTTTCCCCCACGAGATTGTCGCTGCCCAGCGACAGCCCGATCGATCGAGTTCGATCGATCAGAAGAAATTCAAGATGCAGTGGTCAGGGTATCGGAAGCCACGTTGCCGGCCAAAGCGCGCTGTCTCGTGCGACTGGAAGTGAAGGGCACGTTCGGCGCATCGGCAGCCAAGGGCCGTCGCGGTCATTATTCAGCATTTACGCGCGCATAAAAGGGCCGAGGCAACCGCGCGAATGGCAAGCCCATGGCACATGGTCCGGCGGCAGCTCGACGCATCCCCCGAAAAGAAGGAGACGTGCCGGACAGTCGGGCTGGCCGCGCGTGGTTGCCTCGGCGCGCAGCATTCGGGGCGTTCGACGGTTGCCGAACGTTTGCCGAACGGTTTTGCAGGACGCTGGTGCCGAGCGATGCGTCCCGTTCAAGGCACCACACCGGATCGCGCCGCGAAGACCGATTTTGGCAACAAACCGCGATCGGTGCTGGCACGTGAGCCGCAGCGCGGATGGCAGGCTTGGTTGTTTACTCAGCGCCGCCACCGCCACGATGCCAAAAACACCAGCGACCGCCATCTGAATCGGCGCGTGGCACGATTTCGGCGCGCAGCACGGTACGCAGTGCCCGTTGCGGCAAGGCGAAGTTTTGCGGCAATAAAGCTGCCACAAGACCGCCACGGGTGGAAACGTTTGGCGCCGGGCGGGACGAAGGCCCGTGCGAATCGGATGACAATCCGCTGGGGCCGGGAGGCATGAACGGTGGCACCCAAGCCCATGGTGGGCTTGGCAATCCTACTGAAAAAACGCGTTCTGGCTGCGAGGGTTCGAAACGCGTCCGCTCTCGCTCGCCCCGACCGCGAGATGACTTTTGTCGGGCATTCCCGCGACGGGGCCGCTGCGACCGAGTGGGTTTCGATTCCCCCGATGCGCGAACGAAGCGATTCTTCAGCAGGTTTGTCAGACGCTGACCTTGGCCAGTGTATCGAGCACCCGCTTGGCTTCGTTCACGCCGCCGGCTTTGGCAACCAGCCGCTTGGCTTCGAGGAGTGCCGACACGCTGATCTGATCGCCGTTGGCGCGTGCTGTGGCAAGGCCGCGTTCGCTGGCCGGTTCGCCCTTGTGAAGCATCATATAGCGAACATTAGAGATCAGACCGGTGGAAACTTTGATATTCTTCTTGGCCAAATGAGCCTGGATTTGCTTGGGTTTCACGTTGCCAAGCTCATGGTAAGCGTCGCGAATGGCTTTGGATTTATTGACTTTCGATTTCCCGGTTTTTGCCATTATGGGGCTCCTCTTCTACGTCTCTCTAGAAACACGTTGCAAAAAGGTACCAACGAAACTACCCCGCGGGTTGCTTGCGTGCCCCGAACTGCAAGAACCACAACTTACCTATACGTCATAGAATACCATTCCAGACAAATAATGCACACCCACCAATGGGGAACTAGAGAATTATAGGCGCCGGAGTCGAGCAGATTTTCGGTTGCTGAGTCGGCTTGCGAGAGACTCGATGTCTGTAAAACGAACTCCGATGGCGCGTTTCTTGTTGCTGTAGCATGCACATGTTGAGCTGAAAGCAGGTGGTGCCGCTTTTGCCGCACGTCGAACAGTTGGGTTGTGGCCCATGGGCTCAAAACGATGGTAGGAAGCCGGCGCTAGTTGGAAAAGGGGAGGTGCCGGAAACGCTCTGAAACAGCGGACGAAAGCCTGGGCGAGGCGCTCATTGCCTGTTACTCCAATACGACTGCAATTTTCGCACGCTGTCTGCCGGTGTGGTTGGTCGCGAATGGAAATGAAAAAGGTGCTTGCAAATGTCAGGAAATGCAGGAAATGAATGCGTGAGGATGTCAGGGCAAATGTTTGCAAGCTAACCATCAAGCCGCGTGCGGCCATGCCGACAGCACAGTATGGTGGCCGGCAGAGACGGAGGCATCTTTTTTGGATTTTTGAATTTACCGGCGATGTTTTGACGCCTGGAAACGAAGGCATTTGAAGCATCGGAGGCCAATGCGTGCTTTTCGAGGTGGAAGTGGACCATCACCCCCGAACCGTGCAAAGTGCTCGGCATCTAGATGCGGAAGACGCCGTGAAAACGTAACAACACAACGGGGCGCCTAGACAATAAGACGCCCGGCCGCACGATCGCTGCTTGCTCTGCTGCCCGAGAATGAAGAAAACCACGTTCCCGTGTTTCTGGCAAGGCGTTGGCCGGTAAAGACGAAAAGGTTGTTTTTCTTCGTTGTTTTCGTGCAGCAGGGAAAGTGTGCGCAGACGCCCACGTGCGGCTTTGCGTAATGTGCTCTGCGACGGAGCATCGGAGAGCTTTGCCGGCTACTCGACTACTGTCGCAAAGGCCGGTTTGCCGGCGAGGAAAAACGCGAACCCCCGGAAGGTATCGTGTGGCAATCGTTTGACGGAGCCACCGCTATAGGAGCCGGTGATCTCTGTGCCCGACGCGCAACTGCTTGTTCCCCTTGGTTCCGCGACGCGGGCAACGGCAGGGGTTTTTTGGTTTGTCAAATGCTGCCGTGGCACGACCCCGAGGGCTGCGCGATCTGTAGCCACCGGGCAATATCTGTGCCATGCGCAAAATGTCCCGGGGCAGAACGTCACTCGAGAAGACGTGTTTCCTTTCTTTTTTGTTTGGCTCTTCTGTATGGTTGCCCTGCGTGGCACAAACCGGCCCGATCTGGCAAAAAACAGTTTGATCTGAGGTTTCCAAAAGGTTTTTCCGCCGGGATTGCGGTATACTTTTCAATGGGCGAAGCCTATGGTTGCTCATATCGCGTGCCCGATGGTTCGCAGGCAACGATGCGTTTCTTTGCCAAGGCTCGCTGTGTTTTGTTTTTTTGCGGCAGGCGGCTGACCGAAGGCAAGCGTTGGGTTTCTTTTTCATGCAGCGCGAAAACTGCGATCTCGGACGTGTTTTGCAAAACTGGCCCTATGTGCCCGGCGAAGTGAGCGTGCGCCTGGTGCGAACGGCCCGCGGGCGCGAAGTGCTTCAGATGCGCGTGGACCTGGGGATTTTGCAAATCGAGATCGACGGTCGGCCCGACGGCACACGCCCGCACGGTGCCGAAACATACTTCGACTATCTAGTAGAGCAAAAGCTAACCCATGGCCGTGGCTTTCGCCTGAACGAAGATCAGGCAGCCGAAGTCGAACGCGAGTTTATGCAGTTTTATTATCGCCGCACCTGCTGGTTGGCGCTGAACGATTATGAGCGAGCGGTTCGTGATGCCGATCACAACCTGGCACTGCTCGACTTTGTAGCCGATTGCGCGCCAGACGAAGAGTGGCTGCTGGAACACGAGCAGTATCGCCCCTTCATTTTGTTTCAGCGCACGCAGGCCGCCGCGCTCAACGAACTGGAACAAGGCAACTCAGAAGGCGCCATCGAGCAGTTCAACCGAGGCATCGAGCGTTTGCGGACCTGTTTGCGGCAATATCGTTCGCAAGAGGCGCCGCTCGGCGATTTGGACGACGACCTGACCGCCGCCGACCGTGAAGAAGACGAGATCATTGTGCGGCTGATCGAGATTCGCGAGGCGCTGCGCGAGCAGTACGATATTGGTTTGACGCTCGAGGAGCGGCTGCGCGACGCGGTGGAGCAGGAAGAATATGAGTTGGCGGCCCGACTGCGCGATCAGATTGCCCGACAGCGCAAACAGCGTACGTCGACTTCAGGCTCTAGCTAGCAGCCCGGTGAAAGGCTCACTCTGCCCCGCGAGCCATCACGCTTCTTCGGTGGTTCTTCACCACCCTTCAGCCACAAGACGGCCCGTTGCCGGCCGGGTCATCGGACCTTGCCCGAGGGGCGTGCGATCTGCACCGGGAAACGACGCACGTTGTTTCCCGATGGACCGATAAAGCCGGCTATTCAATAGAGCGCTGAGCGCCGCCTGCGTGGTAGGCCAATCG
>WGDQ01000973.1 GCA_015493185.1 Planctomycetaceae bacterium | reverse complement strand
GTTTCGGCCACGCCAGGTCCGTATGAACTGGAGCAAACCGCCGGCGAGGTTGTCGAGCAAATCATTCGCCCCACCGGTTTGCTCGATCCGGAAATCGAAGTCGTACCGGCACGGCATCAGGTGCCGCATCTGCTCGAACACATCCGCCAACGGGCAGCCGCCGGCGAGCGGGTGCTGGTCACAACGTTGACCAAGCGGTTGGCAGAAGACCTGTCGTTCTATCTGGGCGAACAGGGCGTGAAGTGCAAATGGTTGCACAGCGAGCTCGACGCATTCGAGCGTGTTGAGGTGCTGCGCGATCTGCGCGAGGGCCGCTTCGAAGCCGTTGTCGGCGTGAACCTTCTGCGGGAAGGGCTCGACTTGCCCGAGGTTTCACTGGTTGCCATTCTCGATGCCGACAAAGAAGGCTTTCTCCGTAGCGAAACTTCGCTGATGCAAACCATCGGCCGTTCCGCACGAAACGTGAATGCCAAAGTTGTGTTGTATGCCGACACCGTAACCGAATCGATGCAACGCGCCATCGAAGAAACCGCGCGCCGGCGAAAGCTCCAACAAGCCTACAACAAACAACACGGCATCACGCCGGAAACCATTCGCAAAACAATTCGGGCCGGCATCGAGGCCGAAGCCGCCGCGCACGCCCGGGCCAATGCCGCAGCGGGCCGCACGGACGAGGTGCAATACATCACTGAGGAATACATTGCCGAGCTAGAGCAAGAAATGCTGGCCGCGGCCGACGCACTCGAGTTCGAACGGGCCGCCGCGCTCCGCGATCGGATTGAAGCCATGCGCGGCGCGATTGGTAAAGAGCTAGAGTCGGTCGGGAGTGCGGCAAGTGGCAATGCTCGATCGCAGCGCCGTCGAGGAAAGAAAAAGAAAAGCACCGGCCGCGTCCCCCGTCCCAAGCGTCGCCTCGGCTGAGCCAATTTGCTCCGCGTATCGGTAGCGGTGGTGCGTTCGGGTTGCCTCAGCGCTGTTCGTCATGCCGGGGGCCCTGCGATTTGCGCCCGTTCATCTCAACCTTGCGATGGATCGGTTCTGGGCGGTACATCAGCGCCAGCGAAAAGGGATGTGGCCTTGCATGCGTTCCGGGGCGTCTTAACCCGACAAGACAGAACTCCCTACTCGCGGCGACACATGCCCCCCAAAGTTGGCACAGCCTAAAGACAACTGCGGAATCGTATTTTTTCCAACACCTCGCAGCCGGAGGTTGGCGGCGCTCCCAAAACCGCTTTGAGGCGCAACGGATACAAAATGTTTGTTGAAGAAGGCCCAAAAAGAAGAAGAGGATCTTCCGCAAGAACGGAAGACCCTCTTCTGGTAGAATCATATGCGCATACAGGCGCAGTAGCGTGGGCTGAAAGCTAGTTCGAGCTTTCGCCGCCAGCAGCTTCACCGCCCTGTTGGGCTTCGCCGCTACCTTCGGCTTCACCGCTGCCCTCGGCCGCACCCTGTTCGCCACCCTCGGCCGGAGCCGATGAAGCACCGTCGGCCGCACCACCGTTACCGTTGGCTGCGCCGGTATCGGCCTTCTGGCATCCAACGCTGAACAACGACAGGCTAAGCAGCACGGCCAGCGTACCAAGTTTCTTCAACATCGCGTCGTCTCCTCGAAATAAAAAGAACCCAAGTGACTTTCAGTTGGTTTCGTCGCCAGGCTGCTAGGCAACCCCTGCGATCACGTATTAAGATGCGCAACACCGCCTGAATATTCCCCAGAAGTCAATATTTTCGTGAACTTTCCGAACAAACGTCAGCGGTCACCCGGCACGGCCGAGCCCACGCCGCCTGGTGCAGACAGTGTTACGGCCCAAGTCGCGGTGTTTACGACCCAAGTCGCGGTACGAACGCCGCTCGGCCGAAATGAGAGCAATGCAATGCCACATGCCCTTGTTCACTGCTGTTCACAATCCCCCCTCCTGGGAAGTTTGAAGCGGTTACAAACACGTGGCAAAACCAACGCCTTGTCGCGTGATTATCCAGGATTGTTGCTCTTTCGGCGGGACCAGCGCAGCGAAAAGTCGGCAAAAATGGCCGTTTTGGCCCGGCCATGGGAATAAACTGGCCCTTGAATGACTCTTAGATAGCGGGAACGCCCAATGGGTGATCTGTCTCTT
>WGDQ01000972.1 GCA_015493185.1 Planctomycetaceae bacterium | reverse complement strand
CGCCGCAACGGATCGATGAACGACCAGATACCCGAGGCCAACGGCACAGCGCCGACCAATCCGCCGATCAATACGGCCAGCGCTCGGGTTAAAAAGCCGCGACGCTCCGGCCCTTCTGCATCGACCGTGCGGTTGTCGGCGGTTGGTGTTTTAGCCATCGTGCGGTTTCCTGGCGACAATCATCTTGAACATCTTGAAAGAAAGACATCGGCCCGCAGCAACCGGCGAGCAGAGCGGAACGGTTGGGGGCAGCAAACTCGTTTGTATTAGGTTTCTCGTATCGGCATCGTTCGATCGCAACGCGTCTTTGTCGACGCGCCATGAACCCTGGCACGCAGCGAGGCGACATGATGCCGGCATTGCCGCGCGCATGTGGCCGTGGCACATGGTCCCTTATAGAAGAAACACCAACTCGGCTGCGATTCAATGGGCGAATATGCGTATACCATCCGTATCGCACGGTTCGAACACATATACGTGCCACGACGACACATGCACGATTGTCTGGCGCCACGGTGGCCATGCCATAGCGGAACGAACGACCCAGCGACCCCGCCGAGTGGGGCGATCAACACGGCATGCTGGTCGACGGGGGCAGCAACGCGGTTGCTACGGTGCTGGTTCCTCCCAATGGTGCGTTGAGGGATACGTCGCGCCGCACGACACGAGGCTCAGGCTGTGGCGGGAAGCAAACGGAAACAAACGGCAGGGAAACAAAACCAGGCGAACCAAGCGAACGACGTAAAAAGTCGAGCAAGCCCAAGCAAAAGGAAAAAAACGGCAAGCTGCAACGAGGAAAAAATTCAGCGGAATCGGGGTGACAAACGCGTGAACCGAAAATGCATCGAAAACCGCCGCGGTCGCGCAAGCGGGAGGTGCGGCAGCGGACGCCATCGGTTTGTTGAGGGCGGGATGTAGTTGGTGGGACGTATTGTGAAAGCGTTCGGCAGGCAGCGATTCGGGAAATTCGCGAGCGGCCAGGCCCGCTGCGGCACGTACGGCAATTGCCGCAACCGTGGTGGGCACTCGAACCGTGGCGTCACGAGAGCCGTCGGGAAACGAATCCTTCGGCGTGGGCGGCTGCCGAACGGTGGCGGCGATTATTGCATGGCCGCGCGCACGCGGTCAAGCATGTGCCGCATCGCATCGTCGAGTGGGCCGTCGAGCATTGCACCGGCCGCGGCTTTGTGTCCGCCACCGCCGAATACTTCGGCGATTGCGCTTACGTCGACATCACCTCGACTGCGGAGGCTTATCTTCACGCGGCCGTCGGGCTGCTCGACGAAGATCGCCGCCACCTGACTGCCACGAACGGCCATCGTCATGTTGATAATGTCTTCCGTGTCCGATCGTTCAGCGCCGCTGGCGACAAAATCGTCGTCGGTCACAAAGGTGTAGACCAATCGGCCTTCCAGGTCGACCGTGGTTCGCGTGAGCACTCGCCCGATGAGGTGCACGCGTGCCAGGGTGTCTTGCTCGTAAAGTTGGCGGTAGATTTCCGCCGGCTTGGCGCCGGCATCGACAAGGTCGCCGGCGATGCGCAGCGACTGGCCCGTGGTGGAACCGAAACGATACCAGCCGGTATCGGTCGCCTGAGCAACGAACAAGGCCGTGGCCACTTCGGGCGTAAGCGTGACGCCGAGATGTTGGGCGGCTTCGGCCACCAGACGACCGGTGGCTTCGGCACGCGGGTCTTTGAACACCATGGCATCGAGGTCGTCGGCGCTGACATGATGATCGAGCACGATTTTGGCGGCCGTGGTCGAACGCACGACGTCGGCCATGGGCCCGAGCTGCACCCATGCACTGGTGTCGAGCACCATCAGGGCATCGAACGCAGGCAATGCGTCAGCTTGCACGTCGCGGCCAAGCACCCGGATGCGCCGCTGCGGGTCGAGAAAGTCGTATCGCTCAGGGGCGGCGTCGGGATTGACGATTTGCACCTGTTTGCCCAGCGACTCGAGGATGCCGGCCATGCCCAGCTCGCTGCCCAGTGCGTCGCCGTCAGGACGAACGTGGCTGGTGAGCAGGAAACGTGTGTGTCGGGCGATCTGTTGCTGAAAGCCAGCCCAATCGATCGCGACTTCAGCACCAGGCATGGACGGAAAACCCTTTGGATTGCAAGCAGGAAAAAAGTTGGGAGTACGTTGGGAGTAAGAAAGGAAAGATTACGACGAAAGCGGCGTCGAGGGGAAGGGGTTGTTTTTCAGCCCGCTTCGCTCGACGTGTTGCGAAGCCACGCGTCGACCGCTTCGCGGGCCTGTTGGATATCGTGACGGAGCTGTTGCTTCAAGGCCTCGACCGAGTCGAATCGCTGCGTGCCACGCAACCGCGCGAGAAATTCTACTTCGAGAGGCTGCCCGTAAATCGTTTGGTCGAAGCCGATCAGGTGCACTTCGACCTTGCGGGCCGCCTCGCCAAAAGTGGGATTGGGGCCGATGTGAATGGCTGCCGGCCACATGCTGCCTTGTAGCCAGGCCGTGCCGGCGTAAACACCCTGAGCGGGAATCAGCGTATCGACGGCATCGAGATTGGCCGTGGGAAAGCCGATCCGGGCCCCCCGCGCCGCGCCGTGCGTTACCATACCGCGGATTCGATAGGGATGCGTGAGCATGGCCGCCGCGCGGCCGACGTCGCCCTGGCTCAGCAATCGACGGATGCGCGAGCTGGAGACGATTTCGCCTTCGTATTCAACCGGCGGCACGACATCGAGCACAATACCGGCGGCCGAGGCCATCTGGCGAAGCCGCTCGACTGTGCCTTGACGGTCGCGGCCGAAGAAGAAGTTGGGGCCTTCGACAATGGCCCGGGCGTCGAGTTTTTGGCGCACGATCTGGTCGAAAAACTCTTGGGCCGTCAGTTGCAAAAGCCGCTGGTCGGTGGGATAGGCAATGACGAAATCGACGCCTAGCTCGGCGAGCAATTGCGCTTTGCGGTCGATCCACGTGAGTGGCGGCGGGGCTTGCTCCGGACGCAGCACCCGCACCGGGTGCGGATCGAACGTGAAAACGATTGCCGGTCCGCCGACCTCTTGGGCCCGAGCGATGAGCCGCTGCACGATACGGGCGTGTCCCAGATGTACGCCGTCGAAGTTGCCGATCGACACCGCACCGGAGCGAATTTCATCGGGTACGGCACCCAAATCGCGGAGTAGTTTCACGTAGTTTGTAACCCGCCAAATGCTGCAAGAGACGCCCACGGCTGCGACAAACGATTTCGCATTATCCAGACGCCGCGTTCAACGGTCAAGCAACCCCATGCTTCGACCACGCGCCCCATTGGCACGAATCGGCCCGACTGCTTGGAGCGCGCAGGGCGTTGAAAAACGCATTCTGGCTGCGCGCGAGCTGGCCGCAGGTTGTGGACTTCGGCCGACAGCGTCAGCGCTCCGAAGGCATTTGCCCGCACTTGCGGGCCACGGCCCAGTTGCTCCAGTTGGTTTGCTCGGCCTGGCAATCTGGTTGCTCCAGGGTTGGTCCGGTCGGCGCTTTGATATGGCGTTTTGATGTGTTGACGTGTTGAGTTGATATGTGACGTCTTGACGTGTCGGCCAGAAAGGCGGGCTCTCGAAGGTGGGCGCTCGCTGTCGCAGGAACGTGTTTGTTGATGCGGGGGGAATGGTTGTTGTTGGAAAGGAAAGAAAGGTTGATCGAGGGCCGTTCTACGATGGGGCAGCCGATTGCTGCTGTTGTGCGGCGAGTTGGCGGAAAGCATGTGGCAGTGTGAAGAGCAGGTCGGTGGCCGTCATGCTGATCATTCCCAGGCGTTCGGCCGCCAGGTCGCCGGCCAGCCCGTGCAGATAAACCGCAAGTCGTGCGGCATCGAAGGGTGCGACCCCTTGGGCCAGCAGTGCGGTGAGTATGCCGGTGAGCACGTCGCCGGTTCCGCCGGTTGCCATGCCTGGGTTGCCGGTGGTGTTGGCCACTGTGCGGGTGCCATCGGTGACCAGAGTGCGATGGCCTTTGAGCACGACGATGGCCGCGGTGCGGCGGGCAAACTGCTCGGCCAACGGCTGGCGTTGCGCGGCGATCTCGTCGGTCGAGCAGTTGAGCAAACGGGCGAACTCGCCCGGGTGGGGCGTCAGAACGCGCGGGCCGGCATGGCTTGTCAGAACATCGGGTTGGACCGACAGAGCGTTGAGCGCGTCGGCGTCGAACACGGCCGGCTGAGTGACGTGTTGGTATAACCAGCCCACGAGCCGATCGAGCGTGGCACTGCGGCCCATGCCGGGTCCACAACCAACGGCCGTGGCTTTTTGCAGCAATTGCGTCAAATCGACCTCGCCGCTGACGGGCGAAGCCGCCGCTGTGCCGGCGGGGGAGGAACCTTCGGGGTTCTCGCCTGCGGGAGACGGAGCTTCGTTGGTGAAAACAGCCGTGAGGCGTCCCTGGTCGTCGGCCGCGAGCGGCACGGTCATATACGAAGGCTCGTGGCCCGCCACAATGGGTTGGATGGGCCGCGGCACGGCCAGGCGAACCAACCCTGCGCCGCTACGCAAGGCCGCCATTCCGGCCAGTGAAATCGCGCCGCTCATGTCGCGCGACCCGCCGAGCAACATTGCCAGACCGAAATGGCCCTTGTGGCTTTCCGGGCGTCGCTCGGGAAGGCGGGGCAGCGGGTAGTCGTCGGGTTGCGCGAGCGGTGGAGTCACGGGTCAGGATGCTCCGGCAGCCGATCGGGCAATCATGCTGGCTACGTACGCGCCGCGAAAACCGGCGTCGATGTTCACCACGGTAACATTCGACGCACAACTGTTCAGCATGCCGAGCAATGCGGCCAACCCGCCCAGCGCGGCGCCGTAGCCAACACTAGTGGGTACGGCGATCACTGGGCAGGCAACGTAGCCACCTACCACGCTGGGCAGCGCCCCCTCCATGCCGGCAATAACCACCACGGCGTGCGACGACAACAGCGTGTCGAGATGGCTCGGCAGACGATGGGGGCCGGCGACACCCACATCGTGAATCATCCGGACTTCGGCACCCATCCAAAGGGCCGTTTCGCGGGCTTCTTCGGCAACGGGCAAGTCGCTGGTGCCGGCCGTGACGATGGCAACGCGACCTTGCTGCTGCGGCGTTTCTTGCTGAGGAAGAGGGATACGAAACGTGCGCCCCAAGGCATTGTAGCGGCCGGTGGGAAACGCCTCTTGCAAACGTTCGGCTTTTTCCGGGTCGATACGGGTGGCGAACACATCGGTGCCCGCATCGAGCAGCGCGCGAAAGATGCGTTGGATCGCCTCGACGGTTTTGCCTTCGCCGTAAACCACTTCGGGATAACCACAGCGTCGGCGGCGATCGAGATCGACCGAGGCGTCGGGAAGATGTGCCGTGAGCGGCAGGCCCAGCTTGCGCAGTTGGGCCAGAAACGTTTCGATCGAAAGTTCGCCACGTTGCAACTGCTCGGCCAATGAGGCCAGGTGGCGATGCTCGTTTTGGGATGGAGTATCGTTCATGGCACTACGTATCGTAACGCCGCAGCGTGCGGCGTGCGACGCACTTTTGCTTGATCGGTATCGGCCCCGAGCCGGTGCCGCCCTCTTTTATAACAGGTTGGCCCGAGAAAAAGGCAAACCGTCGATGGACAGCAATCAGCGGAGGGTGGAAGCCGAACGCTGCGATACCGGTAGATGCGAAACGCGATAAGGCGCGGTGGCGACGCAGCCGATCTTCCGTACGAGTGGATCGCCCGAACAAATGGCTGAGCCGAGGAGCCGAGACAAGCGCGCCACGATTGGCCGCGCCGCGTCGGCGCGCCGCATCGCAACGCTGGCAGCTTTACGGCTGAGGACGCAC
>WGDQ01000971.1 GCA_015493185.1 Planctomycetaceae bacterium | reverse complement strand
TTGTTCGTCTGAAGGCCCTACGGGCGGGTCGCCGGGGCGACCGGTTTGCTTGCCGGAACGATTGCCCGGTGCCTGTCCGCCAATGTCCGGCTGCGATGTGGTGTCGCGGTCGTTTTTCGCCAACCGCTCGGCCGGCGGCTGCGCGGCAGGCGAGGTGATTCGCAGTCGATAGTGATCCGACTCGCTCCGCTGCGGCTCGGGCCGGCGGTTGTCGACTGCCTCGGCCCAAAACACGATCGTCTCGCCCGGTGCGAGTTTCCAGCGTCGCGGTTCGAATCGGTAAGTGGCATTGAATTCGCCCCGCACCGGCTTGTCGCCTTTGAGCAATTTGGGCGTGGCCAACGTGCCTCCGCCGCCGCGAACCAGTTTCAAGTGCAACTCGCTCAGCGCGAAGTCAGGGTCTTCCGCCGTCACCGCGATTTCCAGCGAACCGTCGGCAGGCACATCGGTCTCGATCGACTCGGGCTGCCGAATCGCGACGATCGGAGGCTGATCGGCAAACACGCGAATTCGATAGCGTACGGGGCGCGGGTTCTCGAATCCTTCGTGATTCGTAAAGCGAATCTGGTAGCTCTCTTCGGGAGGCTGCCCATCGGGGCCCAGCGTCAAGGTCCACTCGCCCCGGGCTGTGTGGCCAGCCACGCGCATCGGTGCATCGCGCCGACCGTCGCAGCCCCGATCGAGCCATGCCCGCTCAATCGGCATATTGGCCCGCGCATGCACCACCACACGCGTTCCCTCGATAGCCTGCAAATCGCCCTGACCCTCGACGGTCTTGCTCGCCAGGTGTGTGTAGTCGGGGAAGTGATATTCGACCCGCTCGACCACGACCGACGGGGCCGGCAAAACCTGAATTCGATACGGCCCGCGCCGCGCGTCGCCAGCCACGATCGTATAGCTAAGACTACCGACCAACCCACGCGCATCGTCGGGCAGCGGTGCCCGATACCGATAACCATCGTCGGGCAATCGCATCTCGATCGGCCGGTCGACGATTTGCTGATCGTCGGTCGTGTAGTAGATGGTCACCGGTTCGTTGGGCTCGATGCCACGCACGCGGGCCGACACTTCCAGCACATCGCCTTGAAAGGCCTTGCTGCTGCCCGGCTGCACCTCGTCGATCGACACACGGGTGGGCGGAGCCAAATCGCTCCACGGCGCCATCACCCGACCGATCGAGCGCAACGGATCTTTGGGTGAAAGCAGCTTGTAAAAGCTGAGCAGTGCCACGATGGCCAACAGCCAGTAAACGCCCCGCAACAGCGGACCACGATCAACCACGTGCTCTACGTCTACCTGCGCCAGGTCGTCGGCCGCACGCCTTCGCAGCGCGCCCATCACAGCCCGGTGCAGCGACCAGTCGGTCCGCTTCAGAAGCACGTAGTTGATGAGGCTGTTTCTCGCGCTCGGGCGGGCCTGCTCGATCGTGTATGCCGCATACAACGGATTGATGGGCCGCAGCAGCACCGGCACAATCTGCAACCAGAAGTAAATCACGGCCCCGCCGGCGATCGTCACAAAGCCCACGGTGCGGGCCGTCCAGCCCAAGCCCCCCGATACAAACCAATGATCGGCCAGCACGAGCAGAAACAGCATCGTGAGCACGCCGCAAATCAGCACGACGAGCCGCGAAAACAAATCGACCAGCTTCACCTGCCAACGAGTACGACGGATTTGCCTGGCGATGAAGTCATCGTGCGCGTCGGTGCCCCGCTTGGCGCGCGATGGTGGCGCCGACGGCCGATCCGACGATTTCTGCTTCCGCGGCTCGGGGCTGGAAGAGTTCGCCGATTGGGCGGTGGACGATGCCATGCTCGCGATCCACTAGCGGCGAGAAACCAAGTGCAAAACGACGGACAAGAAATCAGGAAAAAAGCAGCGAACCAAGGAGTCGAAGACAAGGAAAAGACAAGCAAATGACTCGCGATGGCCCCCAACGCCGAACGATGCCGTCAACCAATGCGGCCAGCGACTGCCTTTTCTTATTCTACCATCTGAAACGCGAAAAACGCCCGAATCGCCAAGAACGGCGTCCCGAGCGATGGGGAGCCGACCGACGTTTGCCCGCCGCATGCCCACACGCTAAGCTGCCCCCAAGAGCCAGCAGCCAACGGACGAGCACGGCAAGACACGAGGGCAACGCGACTTCGATCCTTCCCCTGTTTTTCGGCAGACGCATGCACCTCGACGCGGCGGCTGCCCTCTCAGACTGCGATTTGCCCCTTCAGGCTGCGACTTGTCGGTTTAATCCGTTCGCGGCTTCGTTTGGCTCTTTTGCTCGACAGACCGGCTGCGGAAGGCGCCGGCGGCCGGCCGAGCAGGCATCCGAAATCGCGCGGAAACGCCATTACCCATACACCACCCATACACCGGTTGGCTCGCGAGCACACCGGTAGGCGAACACACGAACTCGCATCAGGGAGCCTCGTTTCGTGGCCACTGCCACAACCACCGACTTTGTTTATTTGCATCCCGACGACAACATCGTGGTTGCTGCCCGACCGCTCACAGCGGGAACGCGGCTCGATGCGCCGACGGGCTCGCTCACGTTGCATCAAGATGTGCCGATGGGACATAAGATCGCCATCCGCACAATCAAGGCCAACCAGGCGGTGCTCAAATACGGTCAAACGATCGGCTTCGCCGACTGCGACATCGAACCCGGCGACTGGGTTCACACACACAATGTGGTTGCCGGCTCGCTCGACGCTTTGCGCAAAACCACGCCCGGCACGTCTGCCCGATCGCCAGAACCGATCACCGATTGCACGTTTCTCGGCTATCGCCGGGCCGACGGTCGGGTGGGCACGCGAAACTACATTGCCGTGATTTCAACGGTCAACTGCTCGGCATCGGTCAGTCGTTACATTGCCGCGCGATTCGGCCACGATCAGCTCCGCAACTATCCGAACGTCGACGGCGTTTTCGGTCTCACACACAAGAGCGGGTGCGGCATGCCGCTCGGGGGTGCCACGCACCAACAGCTCAGCCGCGTGCTGGCCGGTTTTGCCCGGCACCCCAACGTCGGCGCTTACCTGCTGGTAGGCTTGGGCTGCGAGATCGGCACGGCGGCCCAATTGATCGAGGACCAAGGGCTGGTGCAACTAAGCGGCCCCAACACCCCCTCGGGCGCAAAGCCCGGGACGCAACCGCCGGTGGTGCTGTCGATTCAAGACTGCGGTGGCGTGGCCCGAACCGTCGAACGGGGCGTGGCCGAAGTGGCCCGCATGCTGCCACGGGTGAACGAGGTGCGCCGCCAAGCGGTGCCCGCCAGCGAATTGGTGCTGGCCACCGAGTGCGGCGGATCGGATGGCAACTCCGGCATTACGGCCAATCCCGCCCTGGGCATCGCGGCCGATATGCTGGTGGCGTGTGGCGGCACGGTCATTCTCTCGGAAATGCCCGAGATCTACGGCGCCGAACACCTGCTGATCTCGCGGGCCCGTTCGCCCGAGGTGGCCAACCAATTGCTCGAACGCCTGCAATGGTGGAAAACGTACGCTGCGGCTCATGGTGCCGAATTGAACAACAACCCCACGCCCGGCAACAAAGCAGGAGGGCTCACCACAATTTACGAGAAGTCGCTCGGCGCGGTCGCCAAAGGGGGCTCGACGACGATGCAAGCCGTATATCGCTACGCCGAACCGGTGCGCAGCCGTGGAATGGTGGTGATGGACACGCCCGGCTACGACCCGGCCAGCGTTACGGGCATGGTCGCCGGTGGGGCCAATCTGATTGCCTTCACCACGGGCCGCGGCAGTTGCTTCGGTTGCAAGCCCGTTCCGTCGTTGAAAATCGCGACCAACACGCCGCTTTATGAGCGAATGCGCGACGACATGGACATCGACGCCGGCGTGATTCTCACCGGCACGCCGTTAGAGCAAGTCGGTCGGCAGATATTTCAGCGATTGCTCGATGTCGCCAGCGGTAGCCGAACACTTAGCGAGCAGCACGGCATCGGCGACGAAGAATTCGCCCCCTGGGATCTTGGCCCCACGCTCTGAACAAGGTGCCTCCAAGATCGCTTGCAGGCCCGAGAGTGTAAGCATCCCAGGTCCGAGATTGTGAGCAGGCGATTCATATCAAGCGAGGGCGGAAGCAGGCGAATCCTCCTTCGACTGGTCGATGCAGACCGACGATCAGACGGTCGGCATGCTCGCGTTCGAAGCCGGAATTGGATTTTGAAGACACCTTTTCTCGGATTGGCAGCTTGAAAGGCCCGCCCGCACGCCGCCAAACGAAACTGGCCCACACTGCGCGAGCAACGCTAAGCCGAAGCCGCATGGAACCATTGGCTGCCCGAGCGGGTTGGAGCGGGTTACGCCAAACCGAGCGTCGTTGACCGAACCCGGCGCATTTGCTAGGTTGACCGCGCCCTGAGGGAGCGCTTCACCAACGACCTAAAGGCTTTTCTTTCTTATAGTTCCGCACAACCAATCGGTCGCCACGCCACGACCGCGTCGGGCGGCTGGGCGTCGACATCCGGTTGCTGGTTGTTTCGCAGAGGAGATACAAGTCTCATGGCCCACGAAGTGACGCTGATCACCGGCGACGGAACCGGCCCCGAACTGGCCCAAGCTGCCCGGCTCTGCATCGATGCCACGGGTGTCGACATCCACTGGGATGTGCAAGAGGCCGGTGTCGATGTGATGCAACGGCTCGGCACACCGCTGCCCGATAGCGTGATGGAGAGCGTTCGCCGCACCCGTTGTGCACTCAAAGCGCCGATCACCACGCCTGTAGGCACCGGCTTCCGCAGCATCAACGTCCATCTGCGGCAGGCGCTTGGGCTCTACGCCTGCATCCGTCCGTGCAAGTATTACCGCGGCGTGCGCAGCTTTTTCAAAGATGTCGGGGTCGATCTGGTGATCGTCCGCGAAAACACCGAAGACCTTTACGCAGGTGTCGAATTCGAACGGGGCAAACCCGAAACCTCGCGGTTGATCGAAACCATCAACGAATTGTCCCCTGACCGCAAGATCAAAACATCGCCCGAGGAAACGGGCGTTTCGATCAAGCCGATCAGCGTCTCCGGCACCGAACGCATTGTGCGTTGCGCGTTCGAGTATGCTCGCGACAACAACCGCAAAAAAGTGACATCGGTGCACAAAGCCAACATCATGAAATTCAGCGATGGGCTTTGGCTCGAAGTTTCGCGACGCGTGGCCGAGGAGTTTCCCGATATCCAGTTCGAGGATCGCATCGTCGACAACATGTGCATGCAACTGGTGCAAAAGCCCGAACAGTACGACGTGCTGGTGCTGCCGAACCTCTACGGCGACATCCTCAGCGATTTGGCGGCCGGTCTGGTCGGTGGGTTGGGCGTGGCGCCGGGCGCGAACTTGGGCCCCGACAGCGCGGTGTTCGAGGCCACGCATGGCAGCGCGCCGAAGTACAAGGGCCAAAACAAGGTGAACCCCACGGCACTGATCCTCTCGGGCGTGCTGATGCTTCGCTACCTGGGCGAGAAAGAAGCCGGCGACAAGCTCGAGCGTGCCGTGGCCGATGTGATCGCCGAAGGCAAGTATGTCACCTACGACCTGAAGCCCAGTCGCGACGATCCCACCGCGGTTGGCACCCAAGAAATGGCGCAGGCCATCGCCTCGCGCATCGGCAAGGTTTGAGTCGGCGTTTTCCCGCATCCGGCCCCGGTTTGCCGACGCTGGCGCCTTCGCCTTGCACTGATCGGGTTTTCCATCCTTCCGGGTGTGCGGCTTGCGCGTCCGCGCCGCGCAGTAGATGGTCGGCGCGAACCGATGGGCCCAAGCCAGGCCGTGCAAGCCCTCAACTCGAAAAGCCTGTTATAAAGGCATCGCGTGTTTTCGCCGGGTGATTTTCGCGAACTGATCAGCGGTCGCCGCCGCGGACTGCGAGCCGCGATGCTGCGGTCCGCGCTTCGCGCTGCCGAAGTGCCGTATACGGCCGCCGTCGCATGGCGCAATCGCCGTTACGATACAGGCCGGGCCGCCGTGTACCGCGTTGATGCGCCCGTCGTGTGCGTTGGCAACCTTACGCTGGGCGGCACGGGCAAAACCCCCGTCGTTGCCTGGCTTGCCCGGCAGTTGCAAAGCTCGGGGCTTCGGGTGGCGATTGTCAGCCGTGGCTACAAGAGCGACGGCGATCGTCCGAACGACGAAGCACTTGAGCTACAACGAGCACTGCCCGATGTGCCGCATGTGCAGCAGGCCGATCGCGTGGCGGCGGCCCGCGAGGCGATTGCCCGCCACGGCGCGCAGCTTATTGTGCTCGACGACGGCTTCCAACACCGCCGGTTGGCCCGCGATCTGGACATCGTTCTGCTCGACGCGCTGGAGCCCTTCGGCTTCGAGCACGTATTCCCCCGCGGAACGTTGCGCGAACCTGTTGCGGGGCTGGCTCGCGCGCAGGTGATTATGCTCTCGCGGTGCGATCTGCTCGACGCTTCAGCCCGTCAGGCGATCGCCCGCCGGGCGCTGGCTATTGCGCCCAAGGCCGTTTGGGTCGAATGCTCGCCCCGTCCCACTTCGTTGATATCGCACCATGGTCAGCGGCAGCCGATCGACACACTCCGCGACCGACCGGTGGCCGCCTTTTGCGGCATCGGCAATCCGGCCGGATTTCGTCACACACTCGAGCAGGCGCGGCTACGAGTTGTCGCCTTCCGCGAGTTTCCCGATCATCACGCGTACGATCGCGCCGATCTTGCGCAGCTCGATCGCTGGGCCCAAACGTCGGGGGCCGAAGCGCTTGTTTGCACGCAGAAAGACCTGGTGAAAATCGATCAAACCATGCTGGGCACCATGCCCGTTTGGGCCCTGCTGATCGAACTGGCCATCGAACGCGGGCTCAGCGAGTTTCAGCAGCGGCTGGCGAACCTGGTGCCCCAACTCCCGGCGTCGATTCCAGCCGCTTGACCGTCTCGCTCCACAGGCTGGGAATCGTAACTCGATGGTCGCCCTGGAAATAGAAGCTCGTGCCACCGTCGGCCACGGTGCGCACCAGAATGGTTTTCCATGGCCGATAGTAGTACTGAGCATGGTCCTTCGACGGCGGCCCTTGCCGGTAGTTGTCGGGCAACGACACCAGATCGAACACCGCTGTGGTAAACCGCCGGATCGATCGACCTTGCTGTTGCGCTACGTTGCGGGCCATCGAGAGCGCTTTCAGATAAACCTCAGGGCCCGCCACGGCTGAGCCGATGTTCAAGTAAACGCCGCCTTCGAGCGATTCGACCGAACGAGCGAAGATGAGAAAGTCGGTATAGCTCGTCGCTCCCAGCGCCGCGCCATCGCAGTTGGCATGGGCGTGAATGATGTCGCTGCCAATGCCCACATGCGACGTTACGGGCACACCTGCTCGCCAGCCGGCAGCGGCCACACTCAGATGCCGATGCGGGAACCGCTCGTTCTGGATCACGCGGCCCACGCACTCGCCCAGCCCTTCGCCACGACGGGCCCCCTCGGCAATGATGTCGTTCAGCCGGCTTGTTTCACGCCACAGGCCAAATTGACCACGGCGAATCCACTTCGGCACGCTTTCGCTCGTTCCTCCGGCCAAGGCGAGTTCGAAGTCGTGGATGATGCCCGCGCCGTTGGTTGCCAGGTGCGTGACAATACGCCGTTCGATCAGATCGACGAGAAACCGCGAAAGCCCCAGCTTGATCGGATGCCCACCGATCATGGCAATCACGGGGCGATCGTTGCGGCGCGCCTCGACAATCTGCCGGACAAGCTGGGCAAACTCCGGATGTCCGTACGGGCTGGCAGGAGACACCAACTCAAGGCACGACTCAACGCGCAGATCGTGCCCCCGCTCGCGCAAATCGCGCAGATGGATCCGTCGGCGATCGAACTGTTCGTAGCGACTCACCTCAGACGGTTCTCCCCTCGGTAGCGCCCAATGAATGCCTGACGACCGACTCCCGCGAGCACAGGAAGCGACTCGAAAGGAGCAACTCGGAATTCGATAAACGTCGAAAACTCGACCTCGACCACACGGTCGGCCAGCAACCATCGAACAAGGGTTTACGCCCGCAATGGGGCGATTTTGGCTCGGCCCGATTTCAAACTGCCCCCTGGCGCGCCAGGAGCCCACAACCGGGGCGATCTCCGCAAACCCTCGGCAATGCCGGCAGCTTCGGGGTTGGATGCGATCCTTATAACCGCCCGCGGGCACGCAAACCAAGTCCAACACGCGGGATTTCCACCTATGCCCAAGTCCCCCGGCTGACCGCGGGTTTCCACTCGCAGACTTCCGGCCGCAGATCTTCAGGCCAATTCGCCAACGTCAAAGGCCCGTCGAACGGTATCGATTCCCCCGGCCCGCCGCTGTCGGCCGCTGTCGTAGCGTGCGCACTGACATTGACCCAAAGCCCTAACGCTATCTATGCTTGCCGCTCGCTGGCAGGAGGCGGTCGAAGCCGCGCTTGCGCGCTTTTCCCGCCAGTCGTGCGGGCCGCTAGCGCGGGACGCATTCCGATTCAGGATGCCACAGGGATTCCGTCCCCGAACCAGCCGCCGTTCCGGTGCGATTCGCTACCCCTTGAATGCGGCACCGGGTCGGGCGCGGATTGGCGTGCCTCAGGGCCGGCTTACGCAATCAATCTGACCATACGCAATCTGACATACACGGGCTACGGACAGAGAAAGCCGCTTGCGCTGCATGCCCAGCTCGGGCAGGCCACGAGATCGAGCGGTTTTCATGCCCTCCGATGGAAACTCACCGCATGGATGCAACGCGGCTGCTCGAAATCGTCGACCGGCTCGGTCATCCACGGCTGTTGGTCGTGGGCGACGTGGTTCTCGACCGTTATACATGGGGCGATGCCGAACGCGTTAGCCAAGAGGCACCGGTGCTGCTGCTGCGCACCGCGCGACGCGAAGCCCGGCTCGGCGGAGCGGGCGCCGTAAGCCAGATGGTTCGCGGGCTCGAAGCACACGTTGCGCTGGCCGGTGTGGTGGGCAACGACAACGAAGCTACCACGGTCCGGCGATTGCTCGACAAGTCGAACATCGACCACGAATGCCTGCTGCACGACCCCTCGCGTCCCACAACGGTGAAAGAGCGTTTCATGGGGCGTGCGGCCAGCGCGGCTTCGCATCAGGTATTGCGCGTCGATAGCGAAGTGCGCCGCCCGATCGACGCCAACTTGCAGCAGCGACTCGCCATGCTGCTGGAAGACCGACTCGATCGATTCGATGCCGTACTGATCTCCGACTACGACAAAGGCGTTTGTACACCAGAACTGCTGGCCCACGTGATTGCCGCCGCCCGAGAGCGGGGTATTCCCGTCGTGGTCGATCCGATTCGAGCCAGCCAAGGCGGTGTGGCCTACAAGCGGTATCGCGGGGCAACCACCATGACCCCCAACCGATACGAGGCCGAGTTGGCCACCGGCTTGCCCGTTGGTTCGATCGACGATGCCGCAGCGGCCGGACAAGCACTCTGCCGCATGTGTCGGCTGGACTATGCCGTGATCACACTCGACCGCGACGGCATGGCCCGCATCGACACCGAGGGGCGCTGCGAACACTTTCCCACGCAAGCCCGGCACGTTTACGACATCACCGGTGCGGGCGACATGGTGCTTTCGGCCATTGGTCTGGCGCTGGCCGCGGGGGTCGATGCCCGCGACGCACTTTGGTTGGCCAATGTGGCGGCCGGTCTGGAAGTGGCGCGACTCGGCGTGGCCGTGGTCGGCCGGGATGAACTGGCCGAGGCGTTGGCGGCCGCTTGTCCCGCACAGTCGCAAAAGATCGTAACGCTCGAGCAAATGACCCGAGAGGCCCGCCGGTTGCGGGCCCAAGGCGCGCGGCTGGTGTTCACCAACGGCTGTTTCGACCTGCTGCACGTGGGCCACGTGCGCAACCTTCAGGAAGCCGCCGCCCAAGGCGACCGACTCGTTGTGGCGCTCAACAGCGACCAGAGCGTTCGCCGGCTGAAAGGACCGGGCCGACCGGTGATTGGCCAGGATGATCGTGCCGCGCTGTTGGCCGCGCTCGGTTGCGTCGACTACGTGCTCGTTTTCGACGACGACACTCCCAATGAGCTACTGCGGCAGATCAAGCCCGATGTTCTGGTCAAAGGCAGCGGCTATGCCCCGCACGAAGTGGTGGGGCACGAGATCGTTCAGCAGTACGGCGGACGCATTCATCTGACCAGCCACCTCGACGGCATTTCGACCACTGACATTCTGCGTTCGATCCGCGGCACGCTCGACCCCCAGGCCAAACCTCGCCTGCACGAACCGGACGGCCGCGTCGCACCCGATCGCTCGGCGCCGACCGCGGCAACCTGCGACAGCAACACGGGCGGTGAGCAACCGGCCCCGGCCGACTCGGTTGCCTCAGCAGAGGAATCGGCATCGAGAATCGCCCCTTCAACCGCCGACGACGATGCGGCGCGAAGGGCTTGTCCGGCCCCCGTGAATCAACCGAAGCGACGCACCGCTTGATGGCCCCCCGTATTGAACCGCATGAGCGCCCCATGAACATCGGTGTCTTCATTCCCAATTGGATCGGCGATGTGGTCATGGCCACGCCGGCACTGCGTGCTCTCAGGCGTCGTTACCCCGAGGCAAGGCTCCTGGGCATCATGCGGCCCTACGTGGCCGAAGTGCTCGCCGGCACACCGTGGTTGGACGAAAACATCTTCTACCAACCCGGCGCCGAAAATCCCGACCTGCGATCGCGTGCTTTGATCGCGAGGTTGCGCCGCGAACGGCTCGATATGGTGCTGCTGCTAACGCACTCGCTTCGCACCGCGTTGTTGGCGTGGGCTTCGGGTGCGCGTCGCCGAGTCGGCTATGTTCGCAACGCCCGCGGCTGGCTGCTGACCGACCGGCTCTATCAGCCGCGCGAGCGCAGGCGGTGGATTCCCACCCCTGTGTTGAACGACTATTTGCGTTTGACCTACGCGGTTGGTTGCCTGCCCGAGTCGCCACGGCTCGAACTGGCCACAACGGCCGACGATCGCCGCGCCGCCGAGTTGGCCTGGCAGCGGCTGGCCATTCCGCCGGGCGCCCAAGTCGTGGCGTTCAACTCGGGTGGCGCGTACGGCGCGGCGAAGCTCTGGCCCACCGAATACTTCAGTGAGCTGGCACGTCGGATCGTTCGCGATACGCCGCACCACGTGCTGGTGTTGTGCGGCCCGAACGAGCGTTCGATCGCCCGGGAAATTGTCCGACAGGCCGATCACCCACGCGTGGTGAGCCTGGCCGACGAACCGGGCAGCATCGGCCTGAGCAAGGCGTGCGTAGAGCGCGCGTGCTTGATGGTCACCACCGATAGCGGTCCGCGGCATTTTGCCGCGGCGTTCGATGTGCCGGTCGTCACGTTGTTCGGTCCCACGCACATAGCCTGGAGCGAGAACCACTATCGGCACGCGGTGCACTTGCAACGCCATGTGCCCTGCGGCCCTTGCCAGCAGCGGACGTGTCCTTTGAAACACCACCGTTGCATGCAAGAACTGAGTGTCGACGAAGTGTATCGCGAAGTGGCGGCCTTGCTCTCCTCCCCGCATCGGTCTCATGCAGCCTGAAACGCGCCAATCATCGCCGAGCCCCCGCAAGGCAATCCCGCCGAAATCGCGGGCTGCGTCTCCGCTGCGAGTGGATGGGGCCCACGGATCACCATTCGGCACGCAGGCGGCCGACCCGCCGCCATCTTCGTTGCCGGCACAATCGCACCGCACGGCAAACGCAGCCCGGCTTCAGCCGGCACGATGGCCAACGCTTACAGCCACGTGGCCGTGGCAAATCTTGCGTCGCCTGTATCGCGGGCTACTTGCTTT